>JACMQR010000262.1 GCA_014376885.1 Polaromonas sp. | reverse complement strand
TTACTTGACTCTTTTTCTTCCCGCTTTCCGAACCTCGCAGCCCGCTTTGCAGCTGGACTGCATTGTCTTTTGCAGAGCAGCGAATCATAGCACCCTTGCATGACCTGCGCCCACACCCGCTTGCAAAGAATTTTCTAGCGACACACCCCACCTCCCCCCTCACACAGCCGCTCAGCATCCCCCCCCGGCTTGCGCCAGGGGTGGTTACCCACTCACCGAAAGCTCTTGCGCCTGCTCGTCTTGGGGCTATCCCACTGCCAGTGCCGTGTCGTTTGCCTGGCATATCGCCAGGCCGCAGAACCCTTCAGCAGGGCTTGACCCACCCAGCCTGGCCATCTGCCCTGCGTCACGAGATAATTGTCTTCTATATGGCACTTATTACTCTTTTGGACGCCCAACTCGCTTTTGGGCATGTCGCTCTGCTGGATCATGCAGATTTCTCCCTTGAAACCAACCAGCGCATCGGTCTGATTGGCCGCAACGGCACAGGCAAGTCGTCGATGCTCAAGATCCTTGCGGGACTGGAAAAACCCGACGACGGCACCTTGCAGTTGCAGCAAAACCTGCGAATTGCGTATGTTCCGCAGGAGCCCAGCCTGGACCCGCATGCGACGGTGTTCATTGCTGCGAGTGCCGGCCTGGCGCGCACCCGGCATGTGGTCGAACTCTATCTTGCGGCTGACGAGCACACGGACCTGGATGCATTGCAGTCTGAAATCGAAGCACTTGATGGCTGGACCTGGGAGCAGCGGGTTGAAGAAACCCTGCACCGGTTGCACCTGGACAAGGACGCCATCGTCGGTTCATTGTCTGGCGGAACTAAAAAGCGCGTGGCACTGGCCCAGGCCCTGGTTGCCAAGCCCGACGTGCTGCTGCTCGACGAACCCACCAACCACCTGGACCTCGATTCGATTGCCTGGCTTGAAGACCTGCTGGTGAACTTTAACGGCAGCATCATCACCATCACCCATGACCGGGCCTTCCTGGACCAGGTGGCCACCATGATTGTTGAGCTGGACCGCGGCAAGCTGTTGAGCTACCCCGGCAATTTTGCTCAATACCTGGTGCAAAAGGAAGGACAGATGGCGCAAGAAGCCGTCATCAATGCCAAGGCCGACAAGCTGCTGGCCCAGGAAGAGGTCTGGATACGCAAGGGCGTGGAAGCGCGCCGTACCCGCAGCGTGGCACGCATAGGCCGGCTCGAAGTGCTGCGGGACAGCCGGTCCAACCGGCGCGATGCCGTCGGGCGTGTCAACCTCGATGTCTCCAGCGGCGACAAAAGCGGCAAGATCGTGGCTGAACTGACTGACGTGTCGAAAAGCTTCGGTCATCCGGGGTTTGAAAAACTCGTCGTCAACAAATTCAGCGGCACGCTGCTGCGCGGCGACAAGGTCGGACTGCTTGGCCCCAACGGCGCAGGCAAGACCACCTTGCTCAAGCTGATCCTGGGCGAACTGCAGCCTGATGTCACCAGCCCACCGGGCAAGATCCGCCAGGGCGCCAACCTGCAGGTGGCTTATTTCGACCAGATGCGCGACGCGCTGGACCTCGACGCGACACTGGAGGACTTCATCAGCCCGGGCAGCGAATGGGTTGAGATCAACGGCCAGAAAAAACATGTCAAGAGTTACCTGACCGACTTCCTGTTCAGCCCCGAGCGCGCCCGCTCCCCGGTGCGCAGTTTGAGCGGTGGCGAGCGCAACCGCCTGCTGCTGGCGCGTCTATTTGCGCGCCCAGCCAATGTGCTGGTGCTCGACGAGCCGACCAACGACCTGGACATCGACACGCTGGAGTTGCTGGAGGACCTGCTGCAGAACTACGAAGGCACGGTTTTCCTGGTCAGCCACGACCGGCGCTTTCTGGACAACGTTGTGACCAGCACCATCGCCTATGAGGGCACGCCGGAAAACCCCGGCTTCTGGCGCGAATACGAGGGCGGCGTGACGGACTGGATCACGCAGTCCAAGCGCGCGGCGCAAATCACCGGCACCAACAAAAGCGCAGTGGCTGTGTCGAGCACCAAAAATAAAGACAAAAGTAGTGCCGAGTCCAATAAGGACGAGCGTGAACTGCTATCAAAAAAGAAACTGAGCTACAAGGAGCAGCGTGAGCTTGATGGCTTGCCGGCGCTGATTCAGCAGCTCGAAGCGCAGCAAAAAGCCATCGGCCAGGAGCTCTACGACGGAACGCTGTACACCAGCAACGCCAAGCGGGCGGCCGAGCTTACCGCGCGCAACACCAAAATCGAGGAAGAACTGATGGAAGTCCTGCAACGCTGGGAAACCCTGTCTTCCTGACAACGGCTGCTAGGTCGCCACCCATGCGGGCAGGCTCGTCCCCTACACGAAGTGAAGCCAAAACCGCGCCCTGATGCGGGCTCGGACCAGGACGCCTTGCGCTACAGTGGCCTGCATCATGCACACCAATGCCGAGCTTGGCCCCCGCCCTGATTGCGCCTTGCCAGCCCGTCGGCCCGGCATTTGCCGGTGGCTGGGCCTGGCGCTTTTAAGCGCCTGGATCACGGGCTGCGCGTCCCTGCCCAGCGAAGTGGACCGACCGGTTTCCAGCGCGCTGGCCAGCCCGCTGCAGACCCGGCTCGGCCAGTTGGTGGCGGCGCGTGCTGCACTGGCAGGCACCAGAAACGACTCCGGCTTCGCGCTTGTCGGCAATGCCGAACTGGCTTTCACCAGCCGCATGGCGCTGATCAAGGCGGCGCAGCACACGCTGGACATCCAGTACTACGCGATCTTTGCCGACGACACCACCGAGCGCCTGTTCGGCGCCTTGCGCGAGGCGGCCGGGCGCGGGGTTCGCATCCGGATTTTGCTCGACGACTTCAACACCTCGGGCAAGAACGCCCAGGTCCTGGCGCTGGCCTTTGAGAAAAACATCGAGATGCGCCTGTTCAACCCCTTGCCCGGCGGGCGCGGCTCGATGGTGCTGCGCATCCTGAGCAACCTCAAGGATGTCGCGCGGATCCAGCGGCGCATGCACAACAAGATTTTTGTCGCCGACAACGCTGTCGCCATCACCGGCGGGCGCAACCTGGGCGAAAACTATTTTGGCCAGAGCCAAGGCACTAATTTCGTCGACATCGACATCCTTGCCTCCGGCCGGATCGCGCGTGACCTGTCGCGCAGCTTTGACGGGTACTGGAACAACCCCCTGGCCTACCCGGTGCAGTCGCTGATGACGGCCCAGGAAATCAGGCAGCTGACACCGAAAACGGCGGCGGTCGGCCGGGACACGCCGCCCCAAAACCTGCCGGGGGCGGCGCCGGCGCCTATTCCAGCGCCAGTGCCACCGTTCGACGCCGCCACAGAAGCCGCGAACGCACTGCCCGACTCGACCGACCTGAGCCTACTGGCCTGGACCTGGGCGCCGTCGGCCCTGCTGGCAGACAAGCCTTCGAAGATTGCGGCCGACGCTGACGATGTGGCCGAGGCGCAGGATACGGCGGTCGACGGCCTGCTGCAGCTTATGTCCCAGGCAACGACCGACGTGCTGATCGTCTCGCCTTACTTTGTGCCCGGCAAGGTCATGATGGGCCAGTTCGCCGAACTGCGCCAGCGCGGCGTGCGCGTGCGCGTGCTGACCAATTCGCTGGCCTCCAACGACGCGCCTGCAGCGCATGCCGGTTATGCCCGCTACCGGCAGGCGCTGCTGGCCATGGGCATTGAAATCTATGAAATGCGCGCCGAGCAGGCAGGAACGCTCAGGAGCTTCGGCGCGGGCTCCACCGGGGGATCAAAAGGCGGCTCGCGCGCCAGCCTGCATGCCAAGGTGGTGGTGGCCGACAGCCGCTTGCTGGTGGTCGGCTCGATGAACCTGGACCTGCGCTCGAAGCTGCAAAACAGCGAAGTCGCCATTGCCATTCGCAACCGCACGCTGTCGCAAGAAGCCATCCGGATGATCGAGCCTGCGCTGACGCACGGGGCCTACCGCGTGGAACTGGCCGATGGCCAACTGGTGTGGCGCGCGCCGCAGGGGTCGGGGCTGAAGGATTCGACGACCGAGCCCGATACCAGCCTGGCTTTGCGGCTACTGCTTGGATTGTTCGGGCCGCTGGCGCCCGACGAGATGCTGTGAACACGCAAGCCCAGAGGACGGGCAGTGAGTTTACCGATTCACCTTGACTTGGTAGGCCACAGTCATTTGTCCGCTAGGGGCCAGCACGCCGGTAAAGCTCCATAGCACGTTACCCGCCGCGCCCACGGCTAGTGTCGCGTCATGAGGAAATTGACATGGAAAATGGGGGATGGAACATTACAAAGTCACCTTGTCAGAACAAGAAAGAGCCGAGTTGCAGGACATTGCGGGCAAAGGCACGCATGCCGCGTCCAAGGTCATCAACGCCAGACAGCGTGTATTGCAGGGTTTCGTCCGGCTTGGCGCTAACGGTAATGCCGCTGGCACTGTCCCGTGTAAAGTTGCTCACACGCTTGGTCAGATCCAGAGCGCTGGAGTCGGTCACGGTGGTTACATCCACAGCACTGAGCAGAACCATGGCGCTGGCCGTGGTGTAACTGGCGCTGAGCGTTGTCGTGCTTTGAGCGCCCGGGGCAATGCCTGCGGGAACAAACTGTTTGTTAAGGAGACACAGCGTCTGTTTAGCAACAAGCACACTGGGTGCTGTGATAACAGGCTCCGCATCATCCAGTGCGCCATTGCGATTACTCCAGCGATGGAGCACCTGATCCCAGGGCCAGCTCTGTAGGCGCGTCGTCGTAGGACAGTGCGCAGGTGATCTGTCCATTGTTACCCACATAAAAATTATGCCTACAAAACACCACTGGGCTGGGCAGTTTGGGGTGGCGACCCGATTGCCCAGGCAGATTGCTGGCGCGGTTGAGGCGACCGTTTCCGACGAGGCGATCGCTGTGCATGTCGCTGCAACCAGCGATACAAACGCTGACGTAGCCGCTTTTCCGGTGCCTGTCGTGGTCACCAAAGCTGTGCTTGTCATGACCATACAAACTGGTTGGTGCTGGTCATGCGTCCACCGTCCGCCGCGCTGAGGATTCTGTTTAACGTAACTATGGGCTTTGGCGTGTTTGCGTGAGTCACCAGCGTGAAAGTCCTTGTCGTACCCAGATTGGTGCTGTTGGGGACCTGTGCTGTATTCAGACGCAGAACCAACCCTGGCCGGGTCAGCCCATGGCGTCCCGCAGGCGCGCGAACACGGCCCAGAACGCAGCGTCCTGCGTGGTGGCAAAATTGATGCGCATCAGCGAGCACGGCGCGCGCGCCGCATAAAACAGCGCGCCGGGCGCCAGCAGGTAGCCCTCGTCGAGCAGGCGCTGGGCCAGTAGCTCGGTGTCCACGCCGGTTTCGACCCAGCCGAACAGGCCTGCCGGCTCGGCCGCGAAGCTGCAACCGTGCGCCAGCGCCAGCCGGGTACTGCGCGCCCGCGCCTGGTCGAGCCGGCTGCGGATACGCTCGGCATGGCGGCGCAGCTGGCCCTGGTCGATGCACCAGGCAAGCGCTTTTTCAAGGAACGCGGGCGTCGTCAGGGTGGCCAGCAGCTTGGTGTTGAGCAGGGGCTCGACCAGCTCGGGCGGCGCGGCCATGAAGCCGACGCGCCAGCCGGGCGCCAGAATCTTGGAAAACCCGCTGACGTAGATCGCGCGCTGCAGGCCGTCGAGCGCGCACAGCCGCGTGGCGTGATCGGGCGCCAGGTGACTGTAAGTGTCGTCTTCGACAATATGAAACTGATGCGCGCCGGCCAGCTGCAGCAGCCGGTGGGCGCTGCCAGGGGCCAGGCAGTGGCCGGTCGGGTTGTGGAACACGCTGACGCTGACAAACAACTTGGGCGCATGCAATTCGCAGTACTGCGCCATGACCGCCAGATCGGGCCCATCGGAGCGGCGCGGCACCGGCAAGATGCGCATGCCCAGCGCATTGAGCCGGGCAAATTCGACCGCCCAGCCGGGTTCCTCAACCATCACGCAATCGCCGGCGCGCAGCAGCGTTCGGCTGATGATGTCCAGCGCCTGGGTGGCGCCAACGGTGGTGATGATCTGCCCCGGCTCGGCGGGGATATTGAGCGCGCCGAGCCGCTGCGCCAGCGCGCGGCGCAGGCCGCTGTCGCCCTGGGGCTCGCCGTAGTGCAGCGACAACTCGCGCAGCGCGCCAGCGCTGGTGGCTTTTCGCACCGCTGCCGGTAAAAAACTGGTGTGCAGCCAGTCCGCTGGAAACACCCCCATGCCAGGCTGCGGCTTGTTGCTGACCGGGTGGAACATGCCGCGAATCAGGGCGGGGGCATCCGCCGGCGAATTTGCTATGTTTTCAGTAGCTGCATGCTTCCGCGCGCCTTGTACAAAGGGCCTGTTCGATGCCCATTCACGCACAAAAAAGCCGCGATTCTTCTGCGCGACGACGAGCCCCTGCGCCTGCAGCTGGTCGTAGGCGGCGACCACGGTGGACACGCTCACGCCCTGCTGCCCGGCGCACAGCCTGACCGACGGCAGGCGGGCACCCGGCGCCAGCAAATGGCATCGGATGCGGTCGGCAAAACGGGCGCAGAGCTGCTCGCTGAGGGACTGGGACGCGGTCTTGACCAGCATGGCGTGGCTTTGGTGAGGAAAGCAAGGGTGTGCTGCCAAATAGGGCAACACAGTTTAGTTATTTGTCGTTCAAACTGTACGGAAAGTGTGCTGCTTGAAACTATAAAGTCAAACGCCATGAACTGGCAAGAATTTACCGCGCTGCTTGTGCTGGCCACAGCCATGAGCTTTACGCCCGGACCCAACACCACCTTGTCGGCCGCGCTGGCGGCCAACCACGGCTTGAAACGCGCCCTGCCTTTCATCTGCGCGGTGCCGGTCGGCTGGGGCGCGCTGCTGGGCCTGTGCACGCTGGGGCTGGGCGCGCTGGTGCTGGCCGCGCCGCTGCTCGGCTGGGCCATCAAGCTCGCCGGCGTGGCCTACCTGCTGTGGCTGGCGCTGAAGATTGCGCGCTCGCGCCAGTTGAGCCCGCATGACGCGGCGCGGCTGAGCGTGACCTTCTGGCAGGGCGCGGCGCTGCAGTTTGTCAACATCAAGGCCTGGATGCTGGCCCTGAGCATCGTCAGCGGCTGGATTGCCGGGCGCGCCGACCCGGCCCTGCGCTTTGCGGTGGTGCTGCCGGTGATGGCGGCGTTTGCCTTTGCCAGCAACCTGAGCTATGCGCTGGCCGGCTCGCTGCTGCGCGACTGGCTGGCCGGACCGGCCGGCAGCGGCCGGCGGCTGGTGGGCTTTAACCGCGCCATGGCGGCCGTGCTGGTGGCCACCGCCTTCTGGATGCTTTTCCTATGACACAGCGCAAGGCAGACATTAGCCGGGGCCTGTGGCTGGGCCTGCTGGGCATCGTGGTATTTGCCGCGACGCTGCCAATGACGCGGCTGGCGGTCGGCACACCAGAGGCGCCGCAGATGTCGGGCCTGTTCATTGCCATGGGCCGGGCGGTGGTGGCTGCCGGGCTGTCGGCGGCGCTCTTGCTGCTCACACGGGCGCCGCTGCCGCGCCGGCAGGATGTGCTGCCCTTGGCTATCACCGCCGCTGGCGTGGTGCTGGGCTTTCCGCTGCTCACCTCGGTCGCCATGCGCCATGTCGAGGCAGTGCATGCCAGCGTGATTGTCGGCGTGCTGCCGCTGGCCACCGCTGCCGTGGGCGCGCTGCTGCACCGCCAGCGGCCATCGTCCGGCTTTTGGCTGTGCGCGGCGCTGGGCAGCGCGCTGGTGGTGGCGTTTGCGGTGCTGCGCTCGGGCGGTGCTGCGGGCGGCGTGTCGATCCGGTTTGCCGACGGGCTGCTGCTGGCAGCCATGCTGTGCGCTGCTGTCGGCTACGGCTACGGCGCGCAGCTGGCGCAGCGCCTGCGCGCTGAGCATGTGATTTGCTGGGCGCTGGTGATGGCCCTGCCGATGACGGCGCCGCTGGCGATGGCCGCCTGGCCGGCCGCGCCGCCCCGGGCCGCTGCCTGGTGGGCTTTTGCCTATCTGGCGGTGTTTTCAATGTGGCTGGGCTTTTTTGCCTGGTACCGCGGGCTGGCGCTGGGCGGCACGGTGCGGGTCAGCCAGGTGCAGCTGGTACAGCCGTTTTTGTCGATGCTGTTTGCCGTGCCGCTGCTCGGCGAGCGCCTGGACGCGGTGACGGTCGGCTTCGGGCTGGCGGTGATCGCCACGGTGTTCATCGGCAAGAAAATGCCGGTCACCGCCAGGCCCGCCGATTCCCTGGCAGCCAAGGGCTGATACTGCCGGCTGCTGCCAGCTGCTGCCAGCTGCTGCCAGCTGCTGCCCGCCCGCTTGCATGACCCCCATGACCGCGGGCGCCTTGCGCCCCCTCCACGATCCGAAAGACCAGCCATGACCCCTCGCCTGTTCAAGCAAATCGACGTCTTCACCCGCACGCCCTATTTCGGCAACCCACTGGCGGTGGTGCTTGACGGCAGCGGGCTGGACGATAGCGCGATGCAGCGCTTTGCCCGCTGGACGAACCTGTCGGAAACCTCGTTTTTGTTGCCGCCTGCCGCCGCATCGGCCGACTACCGGGTGCGCATTTTCACGCCCGGCGGCGAGCTGCCCTTTGCCGGCCATCCGACGCTGGGCAGCTGCCACGCCTGGCTGGAGGCCGGCGGACAGCCTAAAAACGCCGACTTCATTGTCCAGGAATGCCCGCTCGGCCTGGTCAAAATCCGCCGCAGTGACGGCAGTGACGGCATTAACAACAGCGCAGGCGGTGCCCCAGGCCAGCGCCTGGCGTTTTGCGCACCGCCGCTGGCCCGTTCACTGCCCGACCCGGCGTGGCAGCGGCAGGTTGTCCGGGCGCTAGGCCTGCAGCCCGAGCACATCGTGGCTGCGCAACTGCTGGACAACGGGCCGGTGTGGCTGGGGCTGCTGCTGGGCAGCGTAGAGGCCGTGCTGCAGCTGGCCCCCGACCATCTGGCGCTGGAAAAGCTCGGCGCAAAAGTCGGCGTCGCCGCCTTGTACCCAGCCGAGGAATCGCCGCCGCTGATTGCCCGCGCCAACCGCGAGGCCCGGGCGTTTGCGGTCCGCCCCAGGCCGCACGACATGGCCGGGCCTCAACTGGAAGTGCGCGCTTTTGCCGCCGCCATCGGTATCAACGAAGACCCGGTCACCGGCAGCCTCAATGCCAGCCTGGCGCAGTGGCTGATCGCCGACGGCCGCCTGCCCGCGCGCTACCTGGCCGCCCAGGGCGCCTGCATTGGGCGGGCCGGCCAGGTGCACATCGAGCGCGATGCCCAGGGCCAGGTCTGGGTCGGCGGCGAGTCGGTGACCTGCATTGCCGGCCAGGTGTTTCTCGGCCCTGGGAGCGCCTGACACGCGCTGTCTGCCAGGTGCTCCGGCTGGCAAGGCCGCCGGACATGCCGGCAGTGAATTTGCCGGCCCTGCTCCGGTCCTGCCAGCCAGCCTAAAATCTGCATGAACACAGATGCCTGATTTTTCTTGCCGTGCCGCTCTGGCACACGCCCCGGCGCTGCCCGGCCAACGATGGATTTACCATGACCTTGCAAAATCCGGCAGGTGCGCCGGCCGCCCAGCTGCCGGTGACTGAAGAGGGCGCCCGGTATGCGCTGCTGCAGCGCCTGATGCCCGCCCTGCAGCACCAGATCATGGGCAACTTCCAGTCCATGGACATGATTGCCGCCATGATGGAGCGGCGCCTTCAGCCGGCCGCTCCCGACCTGGCCGGCCTGCGCGAGGACTGTGCGCTGCTGGGCGGCGTGTCGCGGGCCGCGGTGCAGTCGGTCGTCGACCTCATGGCCTGGGTGCGGCCCCGGCCCGACGCCACCCTGAAATTCGACGCCGGCGTGGCCGAATGCACCAAGGTGCTCTTGGCCGAGCTGCAGTTCCGGGGCTTTGCGCTGGTCAACGGGGTGGCGCAGCTCGATGCGCCGGTGTCCCACCGGGCGCTGCGCAGCGTGCTCTGCGCGGCCTTGATTTCCCTGAGCGATGGCGCGCTGGCCCCGACCAGCCTGGTGCTGCGGGCACGCGCCCGGCCGGGGCGCGTCGAACTGTCGATTGAGCTGGTTCCGGGCGGACAGCCGGGCGGCAGTGCCGCGCCGACCCGCCCGCAGGTGCTGGGCTGGCAGGCGGTCGAGGCACTGGCTGCAGCCGAAACGGTGGAGCTGGCGCGCAGCGACGCCGGCGCTCAGCTGAGCTTTGCCAGCCCGGCCAGCCCGGCCAGCCCGTGAGCATTCGCCGGGCATGAACCGCTTTTGAAAAATTCGCTGAGCCGTTGCCAAAGTTACACTTCAATTTAGCAAATTTGTCAATTGGAGTAAGATCAGAGCAACAAGGTCACCTACATATTTCGCAAATCTCCTGTCGATCCGGCACATTTGTAACAAGCATGGCTTGGGTTTCGGCCAAAGGAAAAAAATGGCTTTGAACGTGTTCCTGGTGGAAGACAGTGCGGCCCAATGCGCCTACCTGACGCAACTTCTCACCGCCCAGGCCAACTTGGCCGTGGTGGGCATTGCCGAAACCGAACAGCAGGCGGTCAGCTGGCTTGAGCACAACCCGGGCCGCTGGGACATTGCGCTGGTCGATCTTTTCCTGGGCGACGGCAGCGGTGTGGGCGTGCTTGAGCATTGCCGGAACCGGCGCTCCGGGCAGCGCGTGCTGGTGATGACCAACCATGCCAGGGACGACCAGCTGCTGCGCCACTGCCAGCGCCTGGGCGCCGACGCGGTCTACCACAAGGCGACCCAGCTCGATGCCTTGGTGGCCCATTGCCAGGCGATGGCCGACAGCATGCCGCCCTGCCCCGCATGACCGCCTGAGCAGCAGCGGCCTGGCGCGTCGCACGCGTCTCCCCCGGGACAAGCCCGCCACCGCCTTTGCCCAAAAATCGCCCGATGGGAACACTTTATTTAGTACGCCACGGCCAGGCGTCGTTCGGCGCCGATGACTACGACGTGCTCAGCCCGTTGGGGCATCGGCAAAGCGTGCGCCTGGGCGAATATTTCAAAAGCAAAGGCCTGGTGTTCGACGCAGCGCTCACGGGCACGCTGAACCGGCAGGTGCAGACATTTGCCGGCATCTGCGAAGGCCTGGGGGCCACTGTCACTGACCCGCCGGCCACCCGCTGGCCTGGCCTGAATGAATACGACAGCGCCGCCGTGATTGCCACCATCCATCCGCAGCCGCTGGCCAGAGCGGACACGCCCGAGTTGTACCGGCACCACTTCCGGCTGCTCAAAGACGGCCTGGCCCAGTGGATGGCCGGCGTGGTCAGTCCCCGGGGCATGCCGAGCTACAGCGAATTCGCCCTGGGCATCCGTCAGGCGCTGGAGCATGTTCGCACGCAGCACGCCGGCCGGGTGCTGCTGGTGTCCAGCGGCGGGCCGATTGCGACGGCCGTGGGCCAGGTGCTGGGCACCAGCCCGGAAACGACGATCGAGCTGAACCTGCGCATCCGCAACACCTCGGTGACCGAGTTTGCCTTCACACCCAAACGCCACATGCTGGTGACCTACAACACGCTGCCGCACCTCGACGCGGCCGAACATGCCAGCTGGGTGACCTACGCCTGAGGATGCACGGACTGGCGCCGATTTGCTCCTTTATTCATAGCTGAAAGCGGCCGTTCCGCAAGCGCATCCGGTCTTTTTTAGGCTTTAAAAAGATGCTGGCGCGCATCCTGCCG
>JACMQR010000261.1 GCA_014376885.1 Polaromonas sp. | reverse complement strand
GCGATCAGGGAAGCGAGTAACTTGTTCATGGTAAGCCTTTAGTTAAAATCAATTGACACAACGGTATCGTTGCAGCCAACCTATTAACGAGCACCAGCCCTGACCTGTTGACCTGGTTTACATTACTTTGCAAATCCTGGCTGGCCCTCTCCAGGGAAAATCCTCCGGCCAAAAGCCGGGCCTTGATTTGCCTGCAGGCGCAGGTTCGCCCTGGCTGCGAAAACTCAGTTGCGACTGTGGCGCATAATGGCAGGTTGCCTGCAGCGCATTGCCAGACTGCCGCAGCCTGCTGCAAAAATCGCCAAGCCGGGGCTGCCGGCGCCCGCTGCTGCCGGTTTGCCGATCGTTTCGCCGCCAGGAAAATCTCAACCGCATGACCGATCACTACACCACCCTGGGGCTCGGCAGCACGGCAACGCTGGCCGATGTCAAGAAAGCATTTCGCCAGAAGGCGTCCTACTGGCATCCCGATAAAAACGCGGCGCTTCATGCCGCCGAGCGCTTTCGGGCGGTGCAACAGGCCTACGAGGTGCTGTCGGATGCCGAACGGCGCCAGGCTTATGACGACAACCGCCGCCGCAACCTGCTGGACAGTCCGCTGGACACCGCGCGGGACATCTGGACCGCGTATTTCAACCCGCTGCTTTGAAACCCGCACTGCTGACGGCTTTTCCCATTTCGACCCACCTGGCTGCCTGAACCGATGAATGTCTCCCCCTTTTTCCTTAATCTGCATTCGGCCTACCAGGCCGAAATGGACGACCTGACCTTTGATTCGGACGGCCGCGACGTGCTGCGCCAGCGGCTGGCCGACAAGCGCCGGCAGATCGGCTTTCTGGTGCAGATGATGGAGTTGAGCCCGGAGATGGTGGCGGTGATCTTCCACCAGGCCATGGAGTTCAAGCGGCCGGCGCTGATGGACGATCTGCTCGGCCGCGATGCCGACCAGTTCCCCGACTGGAGCAGCTTGTCAAGCAGCATCGACATGGCGCCCTGGACGCGCGAGCTGGTCCAGGTCATCTTGCAGGCGCCCCGGGGCGAATGGTTTTTGACGCTGGCGGCGGGTCTGCATTACCTGGCGGGCAAGCCGGTCGCGGCACACGCCGGGCAGGGCGACGACGCCCGCAACGACCAGGATGAGGACAGCGACGACCAGGATGACGGCGATGGTCCGGACGATTTCGACACCCATGAAAGCGATGAAGTGCGCGGCGATGCCAGAGACCGCGAAGAGGCCGGTGCCAGCTGGCTCGAAGGCCAGGGCTTTGACCGCAAAGACTGACCGGCCGGCCCACTGTCACACCTTGCAACCCTAGCGACCCTACGCCCTTATGAACTATTTAGTCCTGATTGAAAAAACCCAGCAGCTGATCGCCGCCGGCGACATTGTCGGCGCCGAGTCGGCGCTGGTCGAGCTGGCCGACAGCGAAGGCGACGCGGCGCTGATGGTGGTGCTGGACCTGCTGCCGGCCAAGGACATCCTGGCGGTGATCCGCGAATACGACAACTCCCGGGAGTCGGTGGTCAACCTGCTGGTCACGCCCGAGCAGTTTGCTAGAGCCGTGGTGATTGAAAAGCAGTACAAGGACTTGAGCCGCACCCACCTGCGCGGCATGATGAATTCCATCATCTTCCGGGAAGACGCCGAGCCGCTGGACTTCATCAACGCCATTGGCGACCTGGAAGGCGGCAGCGAGGCGCTGGCCGACTATTTCACCGAGAAATGGGACCGCATCGAGGCCTTTGCCAGCAACGGCACCTTTGATGCGCTGAAGGACACCGGCGAGCTGATCTCCAAAGCCGACCTGCAGGCCAGAAGCTACGAGCGCCCACAGCTCGAGCAGGACGAGGTGGCCGACCACGACTGGATGGAGCTGGCCTGGCTGCTGCGCTACCAAAATCCGGACCTGTTCATCGAGATGCTGACCGTGCTGCGGGCCAAGGCGCGCGCCCATGACCTGGGCGCCGAGGGCGACGAGTCGCTGGACGACGAGGATGACGGCAAGGTCGAGACCGGCGACACCGACCGGGGCCGGGCCACGCCGGCCGCGCGCGAGTCGGACGAGGAATCGGCCATCTAGGCCCGGCCGCGCAGCCATGCTTGTTTCACCATGACGATAACCCCTCGCGCCCTGCCCGTGCCCACGCCGGCACCGGTAGCGCTCTACGATGCGCGCCCTTTCTTTGAAAAAGCGCTGCAGTTCGGCCTGCAGCACTGCATCCTCGACCCAGCCAGGATCGAGGCCATCTGCCTGGACGCGCCCAAGGGCATGGTGCAGATCGCCCGCTATTTTGGCAACGAGTTTTTGCGGCCCGACCTTGAAAAGGCCAAGGACCGCCTGGTCAACCTGGTCAGCCTGGGCCTGGAAAGCAGCAGCGGGGGCGACCTGCGCCTGGCGGCCGAGTCGCTGCGCGACCACTCCTTTTTGTCCCGCTCCAAGGCCGGATCGGACCTGCTCAGGGCTTTGCTGGCGATGCCCGAGAGCAGCAGCTTTCATGCCAGCCTGGACGGCGACAGCGCGCCGAACAGCCCGCCCAAAGGCCTGGCCGAGTGGTCGCTCAGGAGCCTGGCGGACTACCAGGCTGAACTTGCCAGGCGCCGGCCGGTCGAACTGGAAAAGGGCGCCGCCGTCTGGCTGGCCGGTCATCTGGGCATGGATGCCGAGGCGCTTGACGAGGCCCATACCCACGCCGAAGCGGTGATCCGCAGCGCCCTGCTGGCGCTGGCGACGCAGCGCACCGAACTGCCTGACTGGACCGAGTTTGACCAGATGGTGCTGGCCCTGCGCAAGGCGCACCGTGCCGCGAAAGCAGCCAGTGCCGCGCCGGCCAAAGCCAGGGTGCAGAGCCTGTCGATTCCTGTGCCAGAACGCCTGCCGGCTCAATTCAGGGCTGTGGTGCTGGCCGTCAGGCGGTCGCTGCTGGCCGACCTGCCGCAAATTGTCGACAGTGCGCTGCCCGTTCGGGCACTGTTTGCCAACGACAGCGAACACCATCACGCGCCGCTGCTCGGCCGCTACTTCTGGGTCGAAGACATTGCCAGCGAGTTGCACCATCACGAGTCTGCCGTGTCCGAGGCCTGGGACGCGGCCACCGGTGGCAACTGCGACGACGGCTCGCTGCTCACCTTGCTGGTGTGCGTAGCCTGCGGTGCGCCGCCGCGAACGGTGATGAGCGAAAAAGCGGCCAGCGCGCTGGTGCGCAAGATCCAAAAACCGGGCGCGGCAGTGAGTTTCAATGCCGAAACGGCCCGACAGTACCTCCTCGACCATGCCCCGGCGCAGCACCAAGAGGCCTATCTTGAACTGTGGGCCGACTTTGTCGACGAAGCCCAGTCCGTGCTGCAAAGCGACTCGGCCTATGCCCGCAAGGATGCCCTGGCCCTGCTGCGGCGCGAGTGCCACATCACCGCCTGAACTGCGGCGGTTGGGTCTTCACAAGGCGGTTGCCTGTCGGTGTGTCAGGGCAATTCCTTACCCGGCTCCTCCATGAGCGCGGTGTTATGCTGCACTGCAACAAAATTTGAAGGGCTTGGGTCCTTCTTGTTGGAGTCATGACACACCGGAGGCGCGTTTGCTTTTTGGAAAATCCAGCCCGCTGACCGTCAACCTGGCCTTGCAGGGCGGTGGCGCCCACGGGGCGTTCACCTGGGGCGTGCTGGACCAGCTGCTGGACGACGGCCGGCTTGATTTCGAGGGCGTCAGCGGCACCAGCGCCGGCGCCATGAATGCGGTTGTCCTGGCCCATGGGCTGAACACCGGCGGGCGCGACGGCGCGCGCGAGGCCCTGGAGAAATTCTGGACCGGGGTGGCCAGCAGCCTGCCGTTTGAAGTCGCGGTGCCCTCCAGCGATGGCCAGAATGTCAGCCTGCTGCCGGCCATGAAGATGCTGCTGCAGTGGGCGCATTACTTTTCCCCGCAACAGCTCAATCCGTTCGATCTCAATCCGCTGCGCGGCATCTTGCAGGCGCAGGTCGATTTTGAACGCCTGCGTGCCCAAAGCCCGCTCAAGCTGTTCATTGCCGCCACCCATGCCAATTCGGGCAAGGTGCGGCTGTTTCGCACGCCCGAGATCAGCGCCGACGCGGTGCTGGCGTCTGGCTGTCTGCCCACCATGGCCCGGCCGGTCGAAATCGAGGGCGAGCCCTACTGGGACGGGGGCTATGCCGCCAATCCGGCGGTCTACCCGCTTTTTTATGAATGCAAAAGCAGTGACATCGTGATGGTGCTGCTCACCCCTCTGGCGCACAAGGGCACGCCGCGCAGCGCCCAGGAAATCAAGGACCGGGTGCTGGAGCTGGCCTTCAACTCGACCTTTTTGCGCGAGATGCAGATGTTCGCCCATGCGCGTGAATTTGCCCGGGACTCTTTTTTCCGCATCGGCCGCCTGGAAAGGCGCCTGGTGCGGATGAATTTCCATGTAATCGATGCGCCGGCGCAGATCCATGACCTGAAGACCGAAACCAAGCTGGCCGCCAACCTGCGTTTTTTCACCCTGCTCCGGGACCTGGGCCGGGCGCAGGCGCGGCTGTGGCTGCAGGCCCATCAGGCGCAGGTCGGCAAGGATTCCACGGTAGACATTGCCGAGCTGTTTCACTGAGCCGCAACGGTGCATGGTCTGGCACGGCAGCGGCTTGGCAGGTCAGCGCAACCGGGAAAACAGGCTGGTTGCGGCGGTGGCCAGTCCCAGCGAAGTCTGAACCAAGGCCCGCTTGACGACCCGGCTGAAAGGCCAGGAGCCTGGCTGCCGCCAGGGGCACTCCCGGCCCTGGTTGCAGTCGAAGTTGCAACACTCCTTTCCTGCCTGCAGGGCAGAAGTCGAAGGATCGTTGCTGATGGAAATGACCGCTGGTGGTTTCATTTTTAGGCGATCTTAAAACGTCCGTGCAATTTACTGGGTTTTGTTTCGCAAAGTGACAGGCAGCTGAAAATAAAATTCAGTGACTGTGCCAGAAGCCAGGCGGGCGTTCCGATTTTCAAAAGGAGTTGTCACGATGAAAAATCCATTCATGAGCATGTTTTTGAGCAGCGCCAACAAGATTGCCGGGTCGGCGCGGGCGCAGGCCACGGCTGCGGTCAAGCGCGAAGCGGCCAAAAACACCCGGCAGGCGACGAAAGCCTGGACCGATTCCTTGGCACCCAAGGCAGCGATACCGCGCAAGAAAAAATCGGCAAAAAAATGATCTGCTATAAAAATAGCAGCAGTTTATGCCCGGTGGTATTGCACAAAAGCCATTTTTTCTAGAAAAAGCCAGTGTGGACGGTGTGCTGACGCCACCGGCGGCCGGGCAGGCACCTGGGAGGGTCAGACGATGCGGTTGAACCACAGCAGCGACAAGCTGGCCGACAGCAGACCCAGTGCGGCGGCCGCCAGGGCAAGCAAGCCGGAAATCTCGGTTTCCTTTTTCTCCACCGTCATGCGCGAGCTGAGGGCCTGGTAAACCTTTTTCAGGCTGTCGGCCGTGCCCGCATAAAAGTAGTCGGCCTGGGTGGCGCGGGCAATGCTTTTCAAGGTTTCCTCGTCGAGCTTGACGCGCATCGACCAGCCTTCAAAGCCGATGGTCTCGCCTTCGACCGTGCCGACGCCGACGGTGTACACCCGCACCCCCCGGTCAGCGGCAGCCTTGGCTGCATCCAGCGAATCGACGCCGGTGGTGCGCTGGCCGTCGGTCAGCAAGATGATGGCGCCCGAGGTGTAGGAGCCGGCGGCCACCGGGGTGAACGGCTTTTTGGCGCTTGCATCGTTTTTGCCCGCCAGGTCAAGCGACGTGCCGCGCTTGCGGTCCCGGCCGGTCTCGAGCGACTCCAGGTCGATGCCGGCGTCCGGGAACAGCTCGGCCAGCGACACCATGATGCCGTTGCCGATCGCCGTGCCGCGCTGCAGCTGGAATTTGTCGATGGCCACCACCAGGTCTTCCCGGCTCAGGGTGGGCGGCTGCACCACGGAGGCGGTGCCGGCAAAGGCGACAATGCCGACGCGCACGCTGCGCGGCAGGTCGGCCAGGAAGGCCTTGGCTGCATTTTGCGCGGCCACCAGCCGGTTGGGCAAAACGTCGGTGGCGCGCATGCTGCCCGACACATCCATGGCCAGCATGATGGTTTCGTTTTGCGAGGGCAGGGTGACAACGGCGAACGGCCGCGCCGAAGCCACCAGCATGGCCGCCAGCGAGAGTAAAAACAGCAGCGGCGGCACATGCCGGCGAACGCCCTGGCCCTTGCCCATGGCTTCGCGCACGATCGACAGGCTGGCATAGCGCAGCGCCATCTTTTTCTTGCGCCGCAGCAGCCAGAGGTACAGCGCCACCAGCAGCGGAAGGGCCAGCAACAGCCATAAAAACTGGGGCCAGAGGAAGTTCAGCGGCAAAGTCATGTCAGCTCCTTGGTGCGGTTCAGCTGGCGCGCGCCAGGTGGGCTGGCAGCCTGCCGCCCGCGCCGTGGGCACCCGACAGGCGGCTGCGCTGCTTGCGCAGGTCGGTAAAGCGCAGCACGGCGCTGGCCAGGTCGTCGTCGGTCGAAAGCTCCAGGGTGTCAACGCCGGCCTGCCCGAGGGACTGGCGCAGCTCGGCTTCGCGCTGCGCTGCGATGCGGGCAAAGCGCCGGCGAAAGCCGGCATCATGGGTGTCGACCAGCAGCTGCTCACCAGTTTCTGCATCCGTGATTGGAATCAGCCCGAGGTCGGGCAGTTCAAGCTCCAGCGGGTCCAGCAGTCGCACGGCCACCACCTCATGGCGCTGGGCCAGCAAGCCCAGCGGCTTTTCCCAGCCGGCGTCGGTGATGAAATCGGACACGACAAACAGGGTGGAGCGCCGGCGCACCAGGTTGGCGGCCGACTGAAGCAGCTCATGCAGCCGGGTCGGGCCGGCGCTGACAGCCTCCGGCCGGGCTTGCAGGGTGTGCAGCAAACCCAGCACATGCTGGCGGCCGCCGCGCGCCGGCAGCGCCGTGTCCACGCCGGCGCCATACAGCAAAGCGCCCACCCGGTTGCCATGGCGCGTCAACAGGCGCGCCAGCACGGCCACGAACTCGGTCAGCACATGGCGCTTGCGCCGCTCGCCCGAGCCAAAGTCCATCGACGGGCTCAGGTCCAGCAAAAACCAGGCGCTCATCTCGCGGTCTTCGGTGAACACCCGCACATGCGGCTGCTGCAGCCGGGCTGTCACATTCCAGTCGATGTGGCGCACATCGTCGTGGTACTGGTATTCGCGCAGGTCGGCCAGGTCCATGCCCGCGCCGCGCATCAGGGTGCGGTAGTCGCCCTGCAGCAAGCCGTCAAGCCGGCGCAGCACCGTCCACTCCAGCCGGCGCAGCAGCTGGTCCGCGCTTTCGGCCGGTTTCGAGATGGCAGCAGTCTGCGGAACTACCTTGAGTCTGGGCATGCTTGCCTCTGGCAACGTCGAAAAGCGCGCCGGGCTGACGCAACTACTGGATCAAATGCGGGGAGGCCCTCATCCCAGCCTTCTCCCAGAGAAAGAAGGAGCAACTCAAAATCAGCCCGCCTACGTCGGCATCCCCGCTCTGCCAAGTACCGGCCGCGGAACTGGCTTTGCCAGGCCGCAGGCGGGGTGGCCCCCTCGGGGGGCAAGGAACTGCACGCAGTGAGCGACTGCGGGGGCATTAGGTTTTGGCTTTGCCAAGTTGCAGGCGGGGCAGCCCCCTTGGGGGGCCGCAACCCGCGCAGCGGCGAAGCGCGGGGGCCTTCAATCATGGGCCAGCGGCTTGGCAGGGGGTGGAATCTTGCCCATGATCTTGCCAACGATCTGGTCGGCCGACAAGCCTTCGGACAGGGCTTCGTAGGACAGCACCAGCCGGTGGCGCAGCACGTCCGGAACCAGGTCGGCCATGTCTTCGGGCAGCGCGTAACTGCGCCCGCGCAGCATGGCCAGCGCCCGGGCGCCTTCGGTCAGGTTGATGGTGGCGCGTGGGCTGGCGCCGAAGGTGATGAACCGGGCCAGCTCGTCAAGGCCATGGCGCGCCGGATGGCGCGTGCTCGACACCAGCCGCACGGCGTACTGCACCAGCGACGGGTCGACATAAACCTGCCGGCATTGCGCCTGCAGGGCGGCCAGCTGCTCGGTGGTGGCAACCGCGGCCACCTGCACCGCCGGCCCGATCACCCGCTGGACAATGACAAACTCTTCGTCATCGGTCGGGTAGTCCACCAGCACCTTCATCATGAAGCGGTCGACCTGCGCTTCGGGCAGCGGGTAGGTGCCTTCGGTCTCGATCGGGTTTTGCGTGGCCATGACCAGAAAGGGCAGCGGCACTTTGTGGCTGACGCCGGCAATCGTCACCTGGCGCTCCTGCATCACTTCGAGCAGCGCGCTTTGCACCTTGGCCGGCGCCCGGTTGATCTCGTCGGCCAGCAGCAAGTTGGTGAACACCGGCCCCAGCGAGGTGCTGAAGTCGCCGGTTTTCTGGTTGTACACCCGGGTGCCCACCAGGTCGGCCGGCACCAGGTCGGGCGTGAACTGAATGCGCTTGAAGTCGCCGCGAATCGTGCTGGCCAGCGTCTTGATGGTCAGGGTCTTGGCCAGCCCGGGAACGCCCTCGACCAGCAGGTGGCCCTGCGCCAAGATAGCCACCATGACGCGCTCCAGGAACCGGTCCTGGCCGACGACCACGCGCTTGACCTCGTACAAGATTTGCTCCATCAGCTGCGCGGTGTCCAGTCCGGCGGCCGGGGGCGCGGTGCGGTTCGAGTCCATGAAAAAAAGCCTTTCAAAAAGGATGCATGCCGACGGCCGCCGCCGCATTTTCAATCGGCACGGCAAAGCCGATGCCGACAAACGAGCGCTGCTGGTTGGGGTTGTAGATGGCGGTGACGATGCCGACCACCGCGCCGTCCATGGTGACCAGCGGCCCGCCCGAGTTGCCCGGATTGGCGGC
>JACMQR010000260.1 GCA_014376885.1 Polaromonas sp. | reverse complement strand
TGCGGCTCGCTTTCCCGGCATCCCTGGGCCAGTTGCCGGGCGATGTCGGCCAGGTCAACCGGGCCGATGTGCAGGCTGTCGCGCGACAGCTGGGCGAGCGACAGCAGGCCGTCGATCAGCTCGCCCATGTGGCGCACGCCGATGCGGATCCGGTTCAGGTAATGCCGGCCCTGCTCACCGGCCTGCTCGGCGAGCAGGCGCTCGAGCAAATGGCTAAAGCCGTCGATCGAGCGCAGCGGCGCGCGCAGGTCATGGGACACCGAGTACGAAAAAGCGCCCAGTTCCTGGTTCGCCGCTTCAAGCTGCGCGGTGCGCTGGCGCACCCGGGCTTCGAGCCCCTGGTTGAGCCGCAGGATCTCGTCCCGGGCCACGCCCAGCTCATGGCTGCGTTTGCCCAGCGACCGGACCTTGCGGATCAGCAGGGCCGCGAAGGCCAGCGTCAGCAGGCCCTGAAAAATATTCAGCGCAATGCTGATGGACACCTGCTCGCGCGCGGCGCTGTTGCGCTGGCTGACCGCCTTGGCCATGAATTCAACGGTCTGCAAGGACATGTCGTGGACCGGCTCGCCCAGCGGCTCCATCTCGCGCAGCAGCCGCTCGATCACCGGCGGCGGCAGGGCCAGGGACGAATTTTCAGACAGCACGGGGTCGGCGCCCTGGACGAACATCCTGAGCAGGACCAGGGTGGCGGCATGCTCGGGCAACGGCGTCACGAAGGGGTCGATCTGCACCGACTGCACCAGCGAGATCCGGCTGACAAAAATCTCGAAGCCTTCGCGCAGCGCCTCGGCGTCGATTTTTTGCGGATAGCGCTGCGCCTGGCGCAGCCGGTCGCGCAGCGACACGTACTCTTGCTCAAGCTGCAGGAATATCCAGGAGATGTTTTCTTCGTTGTAATAAATCGCGCTGCTGATCAGCTGGCTCTGGCGCACCTGGATCCAGCCGATCGCGATGAACACGGCGATCAGCACCGCTGTCACAGCCTGTGCCCAACGGTCCGAGGACACAAAACGCGGCTCGGGCGGCGGCGCGGCCTGAGTCACCGGACCTCGATGGACCGAAGCTGCCAGGCGGCGCGGTTGTAGTAGCGCGTGGACTGCAGCGCCGGGTCGGCATCGAACGGGTAGATGATGAACAGCGGCCCCTTGTCGCGCACCGGAATGGGCTGGTCGTCCATCAGGCGCGCCAGCAGCACCGGGAACTGGCGCGTGTCGGCCACCGGAATTTCCACCTTGAAGTTGTTCAGGGCTACCGCCTTCAGGGCGTCGCCACGCGCGCCGGCGGCGTCCAGCACGTCGCGCAGCAGCGGCCCGCTGAATTTTTTCTTTTCTCTGTACCAAGGGGTCTGGGTGGTAAAGCTGTGCTGGGGCAGGGCTGCCAGCATGGCCATGTCAAAGTCGGCGCGCTCGCCCGCGTTCTTGACCGCGACGTTGCCGTTAAGGGTGAGAAAGACCTTGCTTTTAGGCGCTTCCAGCGCATGCGAAGAGCTGGCAAGGAACAAGGTGCCAACAGCCAAAAGGCATTGCCGGCGACTCAGATCTGAGGAGAAAGGCATTTTTACTTTGCTTGTTGCACAGCAGTAGTCAACTGCGTGCAGGAAAAATAAGATTAAAAATCTACAAAATCGAAAGCATATTGTAAAAGCGTATCACTTTGTCATTTTTAACTAAAATTGTTACAAGCGCATGAGCCAGCAGCCATCTTTTGATGGTCGTCAAACAGCTGCGCGGCACCTGACAGGTACAAATTTGTGCCTGTCAGGGACAGCCGTACTGGCCTGGCGCTGCTACCCTGGGTGCTCCTGGCATCTGCCGGCACGGAGACAAAAAATGGACCTGACAAGCAAACCACCGCACAGGGCGCAAATCCGTCTTTACCAAGACTGGTTGCGTGACCAGCGCGGCCTGGAATTCACCAGCTATGACGCGCTCTGGCGCTGGTCGACCACCGACCTGGACGGCTTTTGGCAAAGCATCTGGGACTACTTCGAGGTGCAGTCGCCGACGCCGCACCGCGCCGTGCTGGCGCGCAACGCCATGCCCGGCGCCCTGTGGTTTCCGGGCGCGCAGGTCAACTATGCGGCGCAGGTGCTGCGCCATGCCGACGCGGCCCAGGCCGCCGGCCTGCCGGCGGTCGTCAGCAGCAATGAAAAAGGCCAGCAGCGCGCGCTGTCCTGGCCCGAGCTGCGCCGCCAGGTGGCCTCGCTGGCGCTGCACCTGCAGGCGCGTGGCGTGC
>JACMQR010000035.1 GCA_014376885.1 Polaromonas sp. | reverse complement strand
GAAAAAGTGATGTCGATTAGACTCGAAAGTGGCGCCTTCGGCAGGCAGAGCCCGAAGGTGCCGCAAAACCCCGTGCGGGCTTTTTGGGCTGTCACTGACTGATTTGCGCTTTCTTTTGTAGGCCGATACCCCGATTTCCGCATGAAACCTCCCCATCTTTTAATTGTCAGCCCCGCGTTGGCCGCGGCCAACAATGGCAACTGGCAAACCGCCTGGCGCTGGTCGCGCCTGCTGCGCCCGGCCTTTGAGGTCACCATCGCCCAGTCCTGGAACGGCGCGCCGTTTGATGCGCTGCTGGCGCTGCATGCCGGGCGCTCGGCCGACTCGATTGCCCGCTGGGCGCGTGCGCAGGGCGTGTCCAGCGCCGCGCCCGGCCTGGGCGTGGTGCTCACCGGAACCGATTTGTACCGCGACATTCAAACCGATGCGGCAGCGCAGGCTTCCCTGGCCTATGCACAGCAGCTGGTGGTGCTGCAGGACTGCGCCCCCGAGGCCCTGCCGGCAGCGGTGCGGTCCAAGGCGCGGGTCATTTTTCAGTCGGCATCGCCGCGGCAAACCGCTGTGAAGCCCGAGCGGCATCTGCGCGCGGTGATGGTCGGGCATCTGCGCGGCGAAAAGTCCCCGCACACCCTGTTTGCCGCCGCGCGGCTGCTCAAGGCGCAGCCGGACATCTTCATCGACCACATCGGCGGCGCGCTGGACCCTGAGCTGGGCCGCCAGGCCCGGGCCTGCGCCGCCGAATGCCCGCGCTACCGCTGGCTGGGCGAGCTGCCGCACGAAGCCACGCGCCGGCGCATCCAGCGCGCGCAGGTGCTGGTGCACACCAGCCGCATGGAAGGCGGCGCTCATGTGGTGATGGAAGCCGTCTGCAGCGGCACGCCCGTTTTAGCCTCGAAAATTGCCGGCAATGTGGGCATGCTGGGCGCCCGCTACGCGGGGTATTTTGACCATGACGCAGCGCAGCAGCTGGCCGACATGCTGCTACGCTGCCGCGCCGAACAAACCCGAACCGATGGTTTTTACAGCCTGATTCAAACCCAGTGCGCCAGCCGGGCAGCCCTGTTTGCGCCGGCTGCCGAAAAAGCGGGTCTCCTGACCCTGGTGCACGATTTGCTGCGCCCCACCCCCAACCCCGAGAAATTCCCCACCCATGCTTGCGCCTGAACAACCCATTTTGAGAGACATCGTGCTGGTCGGCGGTGGCCACAGCCATGTCGGCGTGCTCAAGCGCTTTGGCATGCGGCCGGTGCCCGGCGTGCGGCTCACCCTGATTTGCACCGACATGCACACGCCCTACTCCGGCATGCTGCCCGGCTATGTGGCGGGCCACTATGACTATGACCAGGTGCACATCGACCTGAGCCGCCTGGCCGTGTTTGCCGGCGCACGTCTGTACCGCGCTGAAGTTGTCGGCCTGGACCGCATCAACCGGAAAGTGCTGTGCTCCAACCGCCCGCCGGTGCCCTTCGATGTGCTGTCCATCAACATCGGCTCGACCCCCCGGCTCCAGGGCGTTCCCGGCGCGGCCGAGCACGCGGTGGCTGTCAAGCCCATCGCTCGCTTCAATGACCGCTGGCTGGCGCTGCTTAGCCGCGTGCAGAACCACCCCGGAAAAACCACCGTGGCCGTTGTCGGCGCCGGCGCCGGCGGTGTGGAGTTGCTGCTGGCCATGCAGTTTCGCCTGCGCCGTGTCCTGAACGAGCTCGGCCGCAACCCGGACGAGCTGGTGTTTCACCTGTTCACCGACAGTGCGCGCATCTTGCCCACCCACAACCCCGGCGTGCAGCGGCGTTTTGCCGCTGTGCTGGCCGAGCGCCAGGTGGTCGTGCATTGCAATGCGGCGGTCACGCAGGTGCTGCCCGGGCGCCTGCAAACCGCCTCGGGCGAGATGGTCGATGCCGACGAGATCGTGTGGGTGACCCGCGCCGGCGGCGCGCCCTGGCTGAAGGACACCGGCCTGGCGCTGGATGCGGAAGGCTTCATCCAGGTCACCGACACCTTGCAGACCGTGACCGACCCGGCCATCTTCGCCGCCGGCGACATCGCCAGCATGGTGAACCACCCGCTGGAAAAGGCCGGTGTCTTCGCAGTGCGCCAGGGGCCGCCGCTGACCGAGAACCTGCGCCGCAGCGTGCAGGGCATCGGCCTGAAGCCCTACCATCCGCAGCGCAGCTGGCTGGCCCTGATCAGCACCGGCGACCAATACGCCGTGGCATCCCGCGGCCGGCTGGGTTTTGCCGGCGCCTGGGTGTGGCGCTGGAAAAACGCGATCGACCAGCGCTTCATGCGCAACTTCCAAGACCTGGCGCCGATGGACGCCCGCGCCGCGCCGCCGGCGCGCGCCCTGCCGGGCCAGGTGCAGCTGACCCCGGAAGAGTCGCTGCAGGCCATCTCGGCCATTGCCATGCGCTGCGGCGGCTGCGGCGCCAAAGTGGGCGCCACGGTGCTGTCGCGCGCCCTGGCCCAATTGCATCCGGTGCAGCGGGACGACGTGGTGATCGGCCTCAAAGACCCGGACGATGCGGCCGTGGTGCGCGTGCCCGCCGGCAAGGCCATGGTGCATTCGGTGGATTTTTTCCGCTCCTTCATCGACGACCCCTACCTGTTCGGCAAGGTGGCGGCCAACCATGCGCTGGGCGACATCTGGGCCATGGGCGCAGAAGCGCAATCGGCCACGGCGATTGCCACCGTGCCCTCGGGCCTGGAGAGCAAGGTCGAGGATGTGCTGTTCCAGATGATGACCGGCGCGCTGGAGGTGCTGAACGCCGCCGGCTGCGCGCTGGTGGGCGGCCACACCGGCGAGGGCAAGGAGCTGGCGCTGGGCTTTGCCATCAACGGCCTGATCGACGACGACCCGGCCCGGATTTTGCGAAAAAATGGCATGCGCCCGGGGGATGTGCTGATTCTGACGAAGCCGATCGGCACCGGCACCTTGTTCGCCGCGCACGCCCAGCTGGCGGCCAAGGGCCGCTGGATTGATGCGGCCCTGCAGTCCATGGTGGTGTCCAACCAGCTCGGCGCGCAGTGCTTGCGTGAATACGGTGCCACGGCCTGCACCGACCTGACCGGCTTCGGGCTGCTCGGCCATCTGGTCGAAATGACCCGCCCGTCCGGCGTGGACGCGCAAATTGACCTGGGCGCCCTGCCTCTGCTGGACGGCGCGCAGGAGTGCGTGGCCGCCGGCATCGTCAGCTCCCTGCAAAGCGCCAACGTGCGCCTGCGCCGCGCCGTGCGCAACCAGGAGGCCATGGTCAGCCATCCGCGCTATCCGCTGATTTTTGACCCACAAACCGCCGGCGGGCTGCTGGCCAGCGTGCCGGCAGAGCGGGCCGAGGCATGCATTGCGGCATTGCGCGCCCTGGGCTACAGCCACACCGCCGCCATTGGCCGAATTTTGGTCCAGGGCGACGCCCTGGAGCCGATCACGCTGTGCGCTTGACGGCCAACCCTGGTGCGCCCGCAACGGCTACAGGTCGATGCCTGCAGTCCGTGCGAAGGCCCAGAATGCCCGAATTGCTGAAAATATGAGTTAAAACTGGCCGTAGCGCACGGCTGGCAAGCCAAAGTAGCTATTCATTTGATAGCGTTGACAGTTGATTGGCTTCTGACTCCGATTTTATTTTTGACGAGGTTTGTTTTTCCTGGCCCGCCAGGTGTGTTTGCTACTCATCGATTGCTTCAACAATCGCCTCGGGCAGCGGGATCAAATCGGGCGCAGGCGATGGCAAGCCCTCCACATCGCGCAGCTTCTTCTGAATCGCCCGCGTGCGCACGCCGACCTCGCTGAATTTGCTCGCCGCCGCGTCGATCGACTTTTTCGTCGCGTCGACGATGTCGCCGAACTTGGAAAACTCGGTCTTCACCATGCCCAGCAGGCTCCAGACTTCGGACGAGCGCTTTTCAATCGCCAGCGTCTTGAAACCCATCTGCAGGCTGTTGAGCATCGCCGCCAGGTTGGCCGGGCCGGTGATCATCACCCGGCAGTCGTTCTGGATCGCCTCGACCAGCCCGGGGCGGCGCATCACCTCGGCAAACAGCCCTTCGGTGGGCAGGTACAGGATCGCAAAGTCGGTGGTGTGCGGCGGCGAGACGTACTTGCTGACAATCTTTTTCGCCTCCAGCTTGATCGATGTTTCAAACGCATTGCCGGCCTGCACGATGGCGCTTTTGTCCATCGCGTCGTAGGCGTCCATCAGGCGCTGGTAATGCTCGACCGGGTATTTGCAGTCGATCGGCAGCCAGATTGGGTGCGACTCCTGCTTGCCCGGCAGGCGGATGGCGAACTCGACCAGCTCGTTGCTGCCCGGTACGGTCTTGACGTTTTTCGCATACTGGTCAGGGGTCAGCACGTTGTCGATGATGGCGCCCAGCTGCATCTCGCCCCAGGTGCCGCGCGACTTCACATTGGTCATGACGCGCTTCAAGTCGCCGACACTGGCGGCCAGGGATTTCATCTCGCCCAGGCCGGACTGCACCTGCTCAAGCCGCTCGCTGACCAGCTTGAACGACTCGCCCAGGCGCTGCTCCAGCGTGGCATGCAGTTTTTCATCGACCGTGCGGCGCATTTCCTCGAGCTTGGTGGTGTTGTCCAGCTGGATCGCGGCCAGCCGCTCGTTGAGCGCCATGCGCAGCTGCTCGGCGTTTTGCTGCGAGCCCTGCACCAGCCCGGCGAGCTGCTGCGACACCGATTCCTGCAGGGCCGAAAACTGGTTTCTGATCTGCTGGCCGTTGCCCTCCAGCTGGTCTTTCAGCGCGCTGGACATGACGCCCAGCTGCGAATTGATGTCGGCCTTGAGCGAGTCCAGGGTCTGGCGGTTGGCGTCGGTCAGGGTTTCAAAGCGCTGCTGGATCCGGGCCTCGAACACCCGGGCGCTTTCCAGGAGAGATTCGCGCGAGCGGACGCTTTCGGACGCCAGGTTGCCGACGGCGGCGGTCAGCTCGGCCCTGAACGCCGTCAGGGCGCCGCTCAGCTCGTGTCGCGCGGCGCCCGCCTCGGCCTGCGCATGGGCCAGCTTGCCGTCAACCGAATGGCGCACGGCTTCCAGGCCGCTGCTGGTCGTCTGGGCAAAGCCGCGAACCTGCTGGGCCACGCCATCGAGCGCGCCTTCGCTTTTGGCCGCCGCCTGGAGCGTGGCGCGCGCTGTTTGCTCAACCGCATCGAGGCGCAGCAGCAGCTCGGCTGGCAGCTCCAGCCGGGTTTTGCGCAGCAGCAAAGCGAGCTGCAAGGCAGCGACAAGCACCGTGCCAACCAGCAAGATAAGTAAGTAGGTGTCAGTCATGGGAGTGCGTTGGTGGATCGATCGGCGGATCGGCGAATGATCCCACAAGCGCCTGAAGAGGCGGCGTATGGGCGTTGCCAGCGCCTGCACGTTCAGTTCAACCTGGGGCAACACGCTGGTGTTGCCCGGATGGCCGACGTCCGCTTGCGACATTTGTCGGCGGTTTTTGCGCTACCCTTTTGACGGGTGGGCGGCTGGCACAAACCTGCGCCACCCAGTGCGTCCCCAGCCGCGTCAACCCACAACCACCGAAAGCGCCCCATGAACCACCCCCGCTTTTCCCTGCACGCCGGCCTGCTGCAGGCTGAGGTGTTGCCCACCGTTGGCGGCAGCATCGCCCGGTTTGACCACCTGGGGCCGGCTGGCCGGCAGCCCCTGCTGCGCGGCAGCGACGGGGCTTATGCGGATGTGCTGGATTCAGCCTGTTTTCCGCTGGTGCCGTATGCCAACCGGATTCGCGGCGGCCGTTTTGAGTGCGACGGCCGCGAGGTGCAGCTGGCCGCCAACCTGCCCGGCGATGCCAGCCCGCTGCACGGCCAGGGCTGGCGCGCGGCCTGGTCGGTGCAAAGCGTGGCCAGCGACCGCATTGAACTGGCCTACCAGCATGCAGCTGGCGAATGGCCGTGGGCCTATGAAGCGTGCCAGCATCTGGTGCTGTCGCCAGAAGGCCTGTCGATTGAGCTGAGCTGCCGCAACCTGTCAGACCGGCCCATGCCCTGCGGCCTGGGCCTGCATCCGTATTACCCGTGCGATGCGCAAACACGGCTTAACACCACGGTGGCCAGCGTCTGGACCGTGGACCCGAACGTGCTGCCCGTCGCCAAACTGCCGTCCTCCGGACACTACAGCCTGCAAAACCGCCTGATCGGCGGCCAAAACCTGGACAACGGCTTTGACGGGTGGAGCGGCCAGGCGCGCATCAGCTGGCCCGGCCAGCCCGTGGCGCTGGAACTTTCATCAGGCGATGCCGGGTATTTCCAGGTGTATTCGCCGGTCGGCCAGGGGTTTTTCGCGGCCGAGCCGGTGCAGCATGCCAACGCCGCGCTGAACGCGCCGCAGGACCAGTGGCCAGCGCTGGGCATTCACCTGCTGGCGCAGGGCGAAAGCCGGCGGTTGCGGGCGCGGTTCATGGTTTTTGAACAGCCACGAGCCTGACGGCGGCTCGGGCCGCTTCGGTTCGGGCTGGCCGATCATGTTCAAAGCGCTGTCAAGACGCTGCTGGCGCATGGAACGGTGGCATGTGGCATTTATTCCGTTTGAATTTATGAGCAAAAAAATCAACTATGCCGATGAGCCGACGGAGGCCCAGGTCATCGAGGATTTTCTTGCGCCGCCTGAGGCGCTTGCCTTTCGCGAGGAAGGCATCAAGGTGACGCTGGCGCCGAGTAAAAAGAGCGTGGATTTTTTCAAGGCCGAAGCGGGAAAGCACCACACCCAGTAGCAGCGAACGAATGGGGGTCAGATTCCAATTAGGCTTCATTTTCAACAGCAGTTTTTGCCAGTCACCCGCGCGCAAACGACCTGCCAATCATAAAATCAGCCAAATAACAAAGGCATTTTTGACCCCAAGCCTTTTCGACGAACCGCCCGCACCTTATGGAGCACCCGCCCCCATCGCGCCAGGCGCCGTGCTGCTGCGAGGCTTCGCCCTCTACCAGG
>JACMQR010000259.1 GCA_014376885.1 Polaromonas sp. | reverse complement strand
TTCAGCCGCGCCAATGCGGTGCATGACACGACCATCGGCTGGCGCTTCGTCAACAAGCTGATGAAGGCGCAGTACGGCGTGGACAGCATGCCCGAGACCGCCGAGAACGTCGCCACCGATTTCAACATCAGCCGCCAGGACCAGGACCGCATGGCCCTGTCCAGCCAGCTCAAAGCCGTTGCCGCGCAGCAGGCCGGCTTTTTCGACGCCGAGATCACGCCGGTCAGCATTGCCCAGAAAAAAGGCGAGGCGGTCGTGGTCGGCCAGGACGAGCATCCGCGCGCCACCTCGATGGAGGCGCTGGCCCGGCTCAAGCCCATCGTGCGCCCGGACGGCACGGTGACGGCGGGCAACGCCAGCGGCGTCAACGACGGCGCCTGCGCGCTGCTGCTGGCCGACGAGGCCAGCGCCGCCCGGCACGGCTTGACGCCGCGCGCCCGCATCGTCGGCATGGCCACGGCCGGCGTGGCGCCGCGCGTCATGGGCATCGGCCCGGCGCCGGCAACGCAAAAGGTGCTGGCCATGACCGGTTTGAGCATCGGCCAGATGGATGTGATCGAGCTCAATGAAGCGTTCGCCGCGCAGGGGCTGGCGGTGCTGCGGCTGCTCGGCGTGCCGGACGACGACCCGCGCGTCAACCCCAATGGCGGCGCGATCGCGCTGGGCCATCCGCTGGGTGCCAGCGGGGCGCGCCTGGCGACGACGGCCGTCAACCAGCTGCACCGAATCAAGGGCCGCTATGCGCTGTGCACCATGTGCATCGGCGTGGGGCAGGGCATTGCCGTGATCCTGGAGCGGGTGTGAGCCTGCCGGCCACTTCCTTGCCTGAGGCCACCGTGGTCACCGGCGCCAGCGCGGGCATCGGCCGCGCCATCGCTGAAGCCCTGCTGGCCCAGGGAACCCGCGTGGTCAATCTCGACCATGTGCTGCCCGACTGGCACCATCCGCTCCTGACTTCCTACCAGGCCGACCTGACCTGCGAAGCGCCGACGCGCGAGCGGGCTGCAGAGATTGCAGCCCGCCACCACGTCACCGCGCTGGTCAACAACGCTGGCGCCACCCGCCCGGGCACCATCGACAGCGCGACCATGGCGGCGCTGGACGACGTGGTCGGCCTGCACCTGCGCGCCGTGATCCTGCTGACCCAGGCCTTTTTGCCCAGCCTGCGCGCCTGCGGCCGGGGGCGCATCGTCAACATGTCGTCGCGCGCCGCGCTGGGCAAGGCCGAGCGCATCGTGTACTCGGCCACCAAGGCCGCCATGATCGGCCTGACGCGCACGCTGGCGATGGAACTGGGCCCGGACGGCATCACCGTCAACGCCATCGGTCCCGGACCGATCGACACCGAGCTGTTTCGCAACAGCAACCCCGAGGGCGCGCCGCAGACGCAGCGCATCCTGGACAGCATTGCCGTGGGCCGCATGGGCACGGCAGGCGACGTAGCGCGTGCCGCGCTGTTTTTCCTGTCGCCCGACAATGGCTTTGTCACCGGGCAGGTGCTGTATGTCTGCGGCGGCACCACGCTGGGCACCGCGCCTATTTAAGTTTTTTGCCTTCGATGGCCGGCGCTGTCCGCCAGGTCCAACCGACCTGTTGCGGCGTTGCCCGGTTTTTCGCCACCATCTCCACCAAGGATCAGCCATGTCTCGTTCATCTCATTTCATCCGGGCATCACGCCGCCATTTCAGTCTGGGCGCGCTGGCCAGTGCCGCTCTTTTGGGCGCCGGCCTGCTGGCCACCTTGCCGGCCGCGGCCCAGGCCGCGTACCCGAGCAAGACCCTCACCATCGTCGTGCCCTTCGCGGCCGGCGGCACCACCGACATCCTGGCGCGCATCGTCGGCCAGGGGCTGACGGCCGAGCTGGGCCAGACGGTGATTGTCGACAACCGCGCCGGCGCGGGCGGCAACATCGGCGCCCAGGCGGCGGCGCGGGCGCCGGCCGACGGCTACACGCTGTTCATGGGCACGGTCGGCACGCAGGCGATCAATGCCAGCCTGTACAAGAAAATGCCCTTCGATCCGGTCAAGGATTTCGCTCCGCTGACGCGCGTGGCCAACGTGCCCAACCTGCTGGTGGCCAACCCGGCGCAGCCTTTCAAAACCGTCAAGGAACTGATCGCCTACGCCAAGGCGCATCCGGGTCAGCTGAACTTTGCCTCGTCGGGCAACGGCAGCTCGATCCACTTGTCGGGCGAGCTGTTCAAGGCGATGGCCAAAGTCGACATGCAGCATGTGCCCTACAAGGGCAGCGCCCCGGCCGTGACCGACCTGCTGGGCAACCAGGTGGCGCTGATGTTCGACAACATGCCGTCGGCCATCCAGCATGTGCGCTCTGGCAAGCTGCGCGCCATTGCCGTGACGACTGCCAAGCGTTCGCCCGAGCTGCCCGACGTGCCGACCATCGCCGAAGCCGGCGTGCCGGGCTACGAGGCCACGTCATGGTTCGGCCTGTTTGCGCCGGCCGCCACGCCGCCGGCCGTGCTGGCCCGGCTCAACAGCGCCATCATCAAGGTGCTGGCCAGGCCCGAGGTCAAAAAGCAGATCAATGACCAGGGCGCCGAGGTCTACAGCGAAACGCCGGCACAGTTCGCGGCGTTCATCCAGCAGGAGTCGGTGAAGTGGGGCAAGGTGGTGAAAGAGTCGGGTGCCAGCCTGGACTGACCGGCCAGCCACCACGGGGCCGCCCCGGGCCTCATACCTGCCAGGCGGGCAGCTCCCAGTTGCGCCACAGGGCCACCAGGCGCAGGCCGGCGGTGACGGCCACGCAGGCCACCAGCGCCGTCCAGCCGGGCGTATCGAGCAGCCACAGGCCGGCATACAGCCAGCCGCCGGCAAACGCGCAGACCGCATACGGCCGGTGGTCGCGAAAGGCGCTGGGCACCTCGTTGCAGACCATGTCGCGCAGCACGCCGCCAAACACGCCGGTGGTCACGCCCAGCAGCACCGCGACCAGCAGCGGCATCTGCGCATCGAGCGCCAGGTGCACGCCGGTGGCGGTGAACAGCCCGAGCCCGAGCGCATCGGGCCACTGGATGGCTTTTTCAGTCACCTCGAAGTGATGCTGGCGCAAAAACAGCATGGCCAGCACGCACAGTGCCAGCACGCCCCAGAGCAGCTCGACATGCTCGACCCAGAAAAACGGCCGGCGGTCCAGCAGCAGGTCGCGCAGCGTGCCGCCGCCAAAGGCGGTCAGGAAAGCCACCACGCACACCCCGACCGCATCGAGCCGCTTGCGCGCCGCTTCCAGCAGGCCGGACACGGCAAAGGCCGCGGTGCCGCCCAGCTCGACCAGCAGGCGCAGTGTTTCTCCCCAGGATGCAATCTCAAGCATGGCGCGATTGTCCATGCTGGCAGCGGCTGTGGCCTGGCGGGTGTCTGTCTGTGTCGCCAGACAATCCGACGGTCCAGCCGAAGTTGCGGGATTCGTCCATGCATTCCACACGCCTGTCGCGCACCACATTGCCCAGCGCGTCGTTGCCGGGTCATCCAAGGCAGGCACCACATCGGCCTTCGTGGTCACGTCGCTATGGACCGCTGCTTCAAACTTCTCCATGGCTGGGTGAATTGCTCTTTGGAAGTATTCAGCCAAAAGTTGATTCAATGGTGATTCGGTCAAGCACCGTGCGAATTTTGAAATGCATCGAAACCAGCATTCAGTGCAGGAAGGAAAAGGTCGACTTCGGCAACCGTTCACGCGCCGGCCTGGTCGAAGCTGGCTGTCAAGCCCGTCCGTCCGTGGTTGAGCGAGCATTCAACTTCGCTGGC
>JACMQR010000258.1 GCA_014376885.1 Polaromonas sp. | reverse complement strand
GCCAGATGCAGCCTGGGCGCTGGCATCAAAGCGTACGCTGGCGCCCTGGCCGCTGGCCTCGGCCCGGCCATCGAGCGGCAAGGGTGCCAGCTGGGTATGCAGCTGGGCCGGATTGATGCGTTCGAGTGTCGCCTTGAGCTGCCAGTCGTGCAGGGCGACGGAGCCTGTGGCCGGTTTGCCGGCGGGCGGCGCCGGCAGCCATTGACCGCTGGCCAGCAGTTCGCCGCCCGCCAGTTCGGCCTTGAGGCTGCGAATCATCGCAGTGCCGTTTTTCCATTCGCCCTGCGCGTCCAGTTTGTCAATCGGCAGGCGGTGCTGGTCCCACGGACCGGGCAGTGCATTGACCAGCTGCAACGCTGCAGTCCAGGACGGGCTGCTGCCTTCAAGAGGGCGCACGCTGGCGCTGCCGGTCAGCTGGGTGCGGGGTGCTTGCGGCAGCAGGCTCGACAGGTCCAGGCCGCGAAAGCTTGCATCGGCTTGCGCCAGTGCTTGCGCCGCCCACGGCGTGATGCGTGCGGTGGCGCTGGCCAGGGGTTGCGGTGCCGGCGGGGTGGCGCCGGCTGGAGATGCGGCCGTGCCCTGCAGTTCAGCCTTGAGCACCAGCTCGGTCAGCGGGCCGGTGACGGTGGCCTGGAAGGCCAGTGGCAAAGGCGTTGGGTTGTTCGGAATATCGACCGCCAGGGCGCCCGACAGGCTGGCCTCCAGCGTCAGCGGGCCGGCAGAGGTCAGGGCAGCGCGGCCGCTATAGCGGCCGTTGGCAACCTGCAGGCTGTTCAGGTCAAGCCGGTGCTGCAGGCCGGTGTAGCGGTAGCTGCCCGCGATTGCCGACGCGCTGGCGGCGGACCTGCCGGCGTACTCGAACTGGCCGACTGAAAATTCTTGCAGGACGATCCGCACGGGAAGGGCCAGCGCCATGGGTGGCGCGGTGGGCGCTGGCAGCGCGGGCCGCTCGTCAGTCACCTCCACACGGGCAGCGGCAACGCGGTCGAGCTTGAGGGTTCCATTCAGCAAGGACCAAGGCTGCCAGGCCAGGCTGACATCCTGGGCCGTCACGGTCATGCCGTCTTGCTGCCAGCGCAACCGCTCCACACGACCGCCGGCCCTGAGCGATCCGGTGGCTTGCTCGAACGTCAGTGGCTGCCACTGGCCCGCCCAGCGCAGCGCCTTGGTCAGGGAGCCTTCGGTGCCAGCCCACCACCACAGCGCGCTGGCGCTGCCAATTGCCAATGCTGCCATGCCGGTCCCCGTCCAGGCTGCGGCCCGGAGCCAGCGGCGCCGTGGCCTGGCTTCTGGCGCGGCCGGCTGAGCCTCAGGCGCAGTCGATGCAGCCCTCAAAAGACAAAGCCCACGCTGATGTGCAGGCGCGCCTGCTTGACCTTCAGGCCGTAAGCCAGGTCGATTTGCAGCGGCCCGATCGGACTGCGCCAGCGCACCCCGGTGCCGATGCCGACGGACGGGCGCAGGTTCTGCGGCTTGTCGGCGACGGCGCCGGCATCGACGAACACCGTGTGCTCGAACTCGCTGGGCTGGCCCTTGAGCGTGATCGGCCGCTGCCACTCGACGCTGCCGACGGCCAGGTAGCGGCCCGGGCCGACCACGCCATTGGCCAGGGGAATGCCGATGTCCCGGTAACCGTAGCCGCGCACCGTGGTGTCGCCGCCGGTGCGAAACAACTGGGTGGCCGGGATGCGCGCCGTGTCCTTGGACAATACCGCCCCGGCTTCCGCGCGCAGCGCGATCCGGCCGCTTGCCAGCGGCCTGATGCCCAGCCAGCGGCCGACGGTGCGGCTGAACGGTTGCCGGTCCTGGCCCAGCGTAGTGCCAGCGCCCAGCTCGACACCCAGCGCATAGCCGCGGCCGGGAAATGGCAGGCTGTCGAAGTAACGGCCGGTCCAGACGTAATTGGCGGTCAGCGCCGAGCCGTCGCCGGCGTCCAGGGCAGAGTTGCCCAGCAGGCCTGCGCCCTGAACATGGGCGCGGTCGTATTCCAGGTAGACATTGCGGTCGATCCGGTCGCCCGCCTGCGACCGGCCAAAGCGCAGCCGCTGGGCCTGGGTGACCAGTTCGTTGTCATTGAGTCGCTCGACGCGGCCGAGCACGCCCCAGCGCCAGTTGGCGTCGTCCGGAATGGCGGTCCATTCGCTCTGGGAAAAGGGTGATTTTTTTTCCAGCTGCAGCTTGGTGACCGCCCGCCAGCCGGTGCCAGGCACCCGCAGGTGGGTGTGCTCGACCGATGCGCGTGGCCCGCTGTCGGTCGTCACGCCCACGCCCAGCACCACTTTTTGCAGCCTGGCTTCGCGCACCTGCACCTGCACCGGAACGGCCAGGGGATCATCCTCGGGATTGATGAACACATAGGCCGAGTCGAAGTAACCGCTGGACGCCAGCCGCTGCTGCGCCTCGACCAGCTTGCCCAGGTCGTAGACATCGCCGGGCTTCAGGCGCGCCAGCCGGGGCACCAGCACCGGGTCATAGCGCTCGATGCCGCTGACCTGCATCGGGCCGAGCCGGTACAGCGGGCCGGAGTCCAGGTCCACCCGCAAGCCGGCGGTGCGGCCGGGCGCGTCCACATCGGCCAGTCTGCCCGCCAGCCGGCCGGCCGGGTAGCGCCGCGCCACCAGCTGGCGCAGGGCCTGGGTCTTGGCGCCGCTCCACGCATCCTGGGTGAACGGCTGGCCGGCCGGCAGCCGCCAGTCGCGCTCGATCTCGGCGCGCTGGGCCCTGGCGTCAGCGTCGGCAGAGGCGGCAATGTCGCCGGCAAAGCTGAGTGCAACAGCGCCGATGCGGGTGGCCTGGCCCGGCTCGACCGCCACCACGATGACCGGGCGCTGGGCGGCGGCGCCCTCCCGGGTGATGCGGATGTCGGGGCTGAAGTAGCCCAGGGTGCCGACCAGGTTGCGCACATTGCGCTCGGCCAGCACGATCAGGCGCTGCAGTTCGCTGTCGTCCAGGTCGGTAACGGCGCGGTAGCGCTGCAGTTCGAGGTGTTTTTCCAGCAGCTCGCGCACCGCACCCGGAGCGCGGACCGTGATGTCGAAAGCCGTCACCTCGGGCGCTGCGCCGGTCGGGCCGACCGAGCCCTGCGGCGTGTCCACCGGCGGGATGGAGGCGGCAGGCGGTGCGGGCGGTGGCGCGGTCTGGCTGGCGCCAGAGGGCGGGGTTGAGCCCGTGGGCAGGAAGGCGCCGGCAGAAACTGCAGGCGCGGCTGGCTGCGCCCGCGCGGCCTGCGCGGCGGCCAGGGCCGCCAGGAACACCCCAAAAAGCAAGAAGCGCCAGCGACCGGGAGGTGTCGCTGCGACCCTTTGCACACAAAGAAGACTGAAGTGGATCACAACCGCCAGTTTAACGGCCCATCATTTCGACAGCAGGCGCATCGCTTCTTCCAGCCCCTTGAGGCTCAGTGGGTACATGCGCTGGCCCATCAGCTGCTGGATAACGCCGATGCTCTGGCGGTATTGCCAGACGCCCTGCGGCTCCGGGTTGATCCAGGCAAATTTCGGAAACGCGTTGGTCAGCCGCTGCAGCCATTCGGCGCCGGCCTCCTCGTTGTTGTATTCCACGCTGCCGCCGGCCTGCAAAATCTCGTAGGGGCTCATGGTGGCGTCGCCGACAAAGATCAGCTTGTAGTCCTTGTTGTACTTGCGGATGATGTCCCAGGTCGAGAACTTTTCGGCAAAGCGGCGCCGGTTGTTCTTCCACATGAAGTCATAAACGCAGTTGTGAAAGTAGTAGAACTCCAGGTGCTTGAACTCGGCCTTGACAGCGGAAAACATTTCCTCGACGCGGTGGATGTGGTCGTCCATGGTGCCGCCGACGTCCATGAGCAGCAGCACTTTGACGTTGTTGTGCCGCTCGGGCACCATCTTGATATCCAGCCAGCCGGCGTTGGCGGCGGTGCTGCGAATGGTGTCCGCCAGATCGAGTTCCTCCTGGTTGCCCTGGCGGGCGAACTTGCGCAGACGGCGCAGCGCGACCTTGATGCTGCGCGTGCCAAGCTCCTGCGTGTCGTCGTAGTCCTTGTAGGCGCGCTGGTCCCAGACCTTCACCGCACTGCGGTTGCGGCTTTTTTCCTGGCCGATGCGGATGCCCTGCGGATTGAAGCCGTTGGCGCCAAAGGGCGAGGTGCCGCCGGTGCCAATCCACTTGCTGCCGCCCTCGTGTCGCTCTTTTTGCTCTTCGAAGCGCTTTTTCAGCGTTTCCATAAGCTCGTCCCAGCCCATTTTTTCAACCTTGGCCTTGTCTTCCGGGCTTAGTTCGAGCTCTAAGTTCTTGCGCAGCCATTCGAGCGGAATGTCCTTGGTGAAGTCGGCCACCATCTCGACGCCCTTGAAGTAGCTGGCAAAGGCGCGGTCGAACTTGTCGTAGTGTTTTTCGTCCTTCACCAGCACGGTACGGCTCAAGTAATAAAAATCATCGATCTTGTAGGCGCCTTCGCTGACCTCGTCATCGGGCTCGTCATTTTTGCCGCTGTGCGGCCCGACCACGCCGGCTTGCAGCGCTTCGAGCAACATCAAGAACTCCTTGACCGAAACCGGTAGCCGGGCCGAGCGCAGGGTGTAGAAAAAATCAATCAGCATGGTGTGTCGTCCGTCCGTCAGTCTCGCGCTTTGGCAAGTTGATGCAGCAGGTGGGCCTTCACGGTGGGCCACTCGCTGGCAATGATGCTGAACACCACCGTGTCGCGCAGGGTGCCGTTGGGCGAGACTTGGTGGTTGCGCAGCACGCCGTCCTGCTTGGCGCCCAGGCGCAAGATGGCTGCCCGGCTGTCGAAATTAAACCAGTGGGTGCGAAATTCCACGGCGATGCACTGGAGCTTTTCAAACGCGTGCTGCAGCAGCAGCAGCTTGGCTTCGGTATTCAGGCCAGATCGCTGCATGCTGCGGCTGTACCAGGTGTGGCCAATTTCCAGCCGGCGGTTTTGGGCGTCGACATTGAAAAACCGGGTCGAGCCGACAATTTTTCCATCCGACAGGCGGCGCACGACAAACGGTAGGGCACCCAGCTCGTTGCGCATTTTCAAGGCGTCGTTCAGGTAGGCCGTCACCGCGTCCGGGCTGGCGACAGCGGTGTACCAGAGCTTCCACAGCTCGCCGTCCCGGGCCGCTTCAAGCAGTTCGGGCTCGTGCCTGAGCTCCATTGGCTCCAGGACGGCCCACTGGCAGCCGGTCAGGGTAACGGGTTCAACAAATCGCATGCTGCGGCGGTCCTTTCGCGGGGCAAAAACCGATGCCAGAAAAAATACTGCGCTGTCGCCGGCCGGGCAGGCAGTCGCGCAGGCGGCGCCTACTGGCTTTCAGAGCGCTTTTGCGCCTGTGCCCGGCGCCAGCGCCGCGCCAGTTGCAGTCCCAGGCCGCCGCCCAGACCGACCAGCACAATGCCGCCAACGGTGCTGTTGCCATAGCCCTCGGCAAAAATATTCAGGCCCAGGAGCTGCCCGGCCCAAAAGCCCAGCAGTGAGCCGCCCAGAAAGCCAATGGCGTCGGACACGCCTTCCATCCACAAGGGTCGTTGGTTCATGCCGGTGCTTTCGCGGTTAGCGGTTGTTACGCTGCATGAACACCAGTTTTTCAAACAGCGTCACATCCTGCTCGTTTTTCAGCAATGCGCCAATCAGCGGCGGCACGGCAATTTTCTGGTCGGCGCTTTGCAGTGCTTCGAGCGAAATATCCTCTGCGACCAGCAGTTTG
>JACMQR010000034.1 GCA_014376885.1 Polaromonas sp. | reverse complement strand
TGGCGGTACAGGCCAATGGCTTGCTGCATCAGGCGCGGCGCGAAATGCGCGGCAAATGCAAACGGCAGGCCGCGCTCGGCCGCCAGTTGCGCTGAAAACAGGCTTGACCCCAGCAGCCAGATCGGCACGTTGGTACCGGCGCCCGGCATGGCGATCAGGCGCTGGCCGGGTTGGGCCGGCCCGAGGAGGCGCTGGAGTTCAGCCACATCCTGCGGAAAATCGTCAGCCGTCTCGGTGCGCTCGCGGCGCAGCGCGCGCATGGTGGCCGGGTCGGTGCCCGGCGCGCGGCCCAGCCCCAGGTCGATGCGGTCCGGGTACAGCTCAGCCAGCGTGCCAAAGGCTTCGGCCACCACCAGCGGCGCATGGTTGGGCAGCATCACGCCGCCCGAGCCGACGCGGATGGTGCGCGTGCCGCCGGCAATGTAGCCCACCAGCACAGCAGTGGCCGAGCTGGCAATGCCGGCCATGTTGTGGTGCTCGGCCAGCCAGTAGCGCGCAAAGCCCAGACGTTCAGCATGCCGGGCCGTCTGCAAGGCCACGGCCAGCGCGTCGGCGACGGTGCCGCCTTCGCGCACCGACACCAGGTCAAGCATCGACAGGCGGGTGTTTTTTAATGGGTTCATTGTCTGTATTCTCGTGGTTTGCGCGTGGCGCTTGCCGACGGCCGGGTCCGCCGCCGCTCAGGAAGTGCGAGTTTCTCCTCGTACGGCAGGGCTGGGTATCGTGTTACAAATCGGCAATGAAAATGCTGGTTTTGAAATTCCTCTTTCTGCGTGCGCTCTGGCTGGCAGTTTTTTCCCTGGGCGCCCCGCCGGTCTGGGCCGCAGACTATCCTGCGCCCAAAGAAGGTAGCTGGGTGGTGCGCGACTTTCGCTTTCACACCGGCGAGACGCTGCCCGAGCTGCGCCTGCACTACACCACCGTTGGCGACCCCGCCGGGGAACCGGTGGTGGTGCTGCACGGCACCACCGGTTCGGGCGCCGGTCTGCTGACGCCCGGCTTTGCCGGTGAGCTGTTCGGCCCGGGCCAGCCGCTCGATGCCAGCCGCTACTACGTGATACTGCCCGATGCGATCGGCACCGGAAAATCCAGCAAGCCCTCGGATGGCATGCGCGCCAAATTTCCACAGTACAACTACAACGACATGGTCGACGCGCAATACCGGCTGCTTGCAGAGCACCTGGGCGTCAAGCACCTGCGTCTGGTCATCGGCAATTCGATGGGTGGCATGCAGACCTGGATATGGGGCCAGCGCTATCCCGGCTTCATGGATGCGCTGCTGCCCATGGCGTCGCTACCCACCGAAATGTCGGGCCGCAACTGGATTTTGCGCCGCCTCGTCGTCGACTCGATCCGCAACGACCCGGAGTGGCTGAGCGGCGACTACACCAGGCAGCCGAAAAGTCTACAGTTTGCCTCCGTGTTCTATGGCTTTGCGAGCAATGGCGGCAGCCAGGCGCTCTACAAGGCCGCGCCCACCCGCGAAAAGGCCGACCAGTTGCTCAACCAGCGGCTGAGCGCGCCGTTCAGCGGCGACGCCAATGACCACCTGTACCAGTGGGATTCATCGCGCGACTACAACCCGTCACCCGGGCTGGAAAAAATCCAGGCGACGCTGCTGGCCATCAACTCGGCCGACGACGAGCGCAACCCGCCAGAACTCGGCCTGCTGCAAAGCGAAGTCCAGCGCCTGAAAAAAGCCCGT
>JACMQR010000003.1 GCA_014376885.1 Polaromonas sp. | reverse complement strand
GGCAGGACGCACAGCGGCTTTCAAACGTGAACTGCGCCCGGCCGATGTCCAGCGGACGCGCCTGGGCATGGCTTTGCGTGGGCAGGGCGTCTTTCCAGCCAAAAAAGCCGGCCATGGTCGCCACCAGGAAACGCGGGTTGTCCAGCGCCGGGTTGCGCATCCACTGACCGCTTGTATGCAGGTCCACAGTGACTGCGGGCTTTGCGCCGGCATCTTGGTGTGAAAGCACGGCTTGACGGCTTTCAACGGATCAATGCCGCAGTTGTACGACGAGTTCACGCCGGGGTTGTAGTCCAGGCATGGCTCGGCGCCTTTTTGCCATTGCTCGACAGCGACCTTGGGCGAAAACAGGTCCCATCCCTGGTGCGCCCAGATGTCTCCTGGCGGGCGGCCCTCCATTGGGCCGTCCACCTGAATTCCGTCAGGCCCGGACACCTTGGTCTTGGCGGTATTGGCCGCTTTCTGCGGCGCCGGGCTCAGCGTGCTGATGTCCTTGCGCTCCATCAGGTCACAGCGCGGCATCGGGCATTCAAAGGCAGCAGCGCCGAACAGCGGCGAACGCCGGTCGGAATTTCGCCATGCGCATTGCCGACAAAGGGGTTCAGGCCATTCTGAAAGGCCAGGCCACCGCCTGCCGTGAACAAGCCCCCTTTGAATAAATCGCGCCGCGACACCTGCCCCTGGAACAACGCCTTGACGATGTCCTGGCGGTTGCGCTGCGCCGGCTCTGCCTGCCGCAACTGCTGCGGCGAAGCCTGGGTTGGCAAATACATTTGCTGTCCTTTCGGAAGTGGAGCCGACGGTTCGCAAGCTTGTCCAGCCATCTGTCCGGTCAAGGCCCGGACACCTCGGGAGGTGTCAGGCTTTCAGCGCGGCATGTGTAGGATTGCAGGCAGTCTAGATTTGAAAAAATCAGTTGGGTGGCGAAATATCAAATTCGCACTTCGCTTACGATTTTCTGTATGGGTAGTGCGGAGTACCCAGACGGGCCGTTCCAAAGCCTGCCAGTGCGGCTTGGCAAGCCGGCAAGCGAGTCAATTCAAAGAATTGAGGCAATTTTTTATCAACTAAAATCGTAAATTACTTATTTTTTCAATTTAATGCGGCAAAAACCATCATTACTTTTTTGCTTTTTCGGGCGGTCGGCAGCATTTGAGAAGCGCTTGGTTACGCTTTGCGGGCAGGCGGTGGGGATCTGGCTTTTGAAGGCCTGGGCAGCCTGTGTGCACATCGCGCCGGGCGGCCGTGTTCTCGGCGCACGCCGGCAGATTTTTTGGTGCGCGCAAAAGCGGCTGGTCTTCGGGATAATCCGGGCATGCTTGAGCAAGACCTTCCTTCAGACCTGGCGCCCGCCGCCAGCCAACCCGCCGCCCGCCTGCCGGTGCGGCCCAGCGCCCGGTTCATGATGGCGCATCCGGCGCATTTCATGGCCCTGGGCTTTGGCTCGGGCCTGAGCCCGCTGGCCCCCGGAACCGCCGGCACATTGTGGGCCTGGCTGGCGTTCCTGGCGCTGCAGCGCTGGCTGACGCCCGCCAGCATCGGCTGGCTGATTGCCGTGTCGATTCCGCTGGGCTGGTGGGTGTGCAGCATCACCGCGCGCAACCTGCGGGTGCTCGACCCGAGCAGCGTTGTCTGGGACGAGATCGTCGCCTTCTGGGCGGTGCTGTGGCTGATCAACCCGGCCGGGCTGTGGGGGCAGGCCATCGCATTTGCCCTGTTTCGCTATTTCGACGCCGCCAAGCCCGGCCCGGTCGGCTGGGCCGACCGGCTGGCGCATGGCGTGGACCCGGCGACCGACCGCCAGGCCTGGACCGTCGCCGGCTTTGGCATCATGTTCGACGACCTGGTGGCCGCCGGCTGTGCGCTGCTGGTGATTGCCCTGTGGCGGTTTTTCGCATGACCGGCTCGCTATCAAAACAGGAGCTTGCAATGCCCGCCCTTCCTGCACTGACTGCCAAACTGGCTACTATTTTGCAAAAAAACGGCTGGCGCATGGCCACCGCCGAGAGCTGCACCGGCGGCCTGATCGCGGCGGCCTGCACCGACCTGGCCGGCTCGAGCCAGTGGTTTGAACGCGGCTTTGTCACCTATTCCAATGCGGCCAAGACCGAACTGCTCGGCGTTGATGCGCAGCTGATCGAGCGCCATGGCGCGGTCAGCGAACAAGTGGCGCAGGCCATGGCGCAAGGCGCGCTGGCGCGCTCGCCGGTGCAGGCCGCGCTGGCCGTGACCGGCGTGGCCGGGCCAGGCGGCGGCAGCGCCGGCAAGCCGGTCGGCACGGTGTGGTTTGCCTGGGCGACGCCGGCGGGCGTGACCTGCGAGCAGCGCCGCTTTGGCGGCGACCGCGCCGCCGTGCGCCAGGCGGCCATGGCGCATGCGCTGGCGCGGCTGGCCGATTTGCTTGACCTGCCAGGTCTGCCGGCCTGAGGCAAAGCGCCGCCCTATTCGAAAGCCGTGATGCGCACGCCGTGCCGTCCGGAAAACGCCTTCAGGAGTTGGGTCAGCTGTGCGTCGTCCAAGCCGGTGGTCAGCTCGACCCGCCGGCTGCCGTCACCCCGGTGGCTGCTGCTCACCACGGCGCTGGCCTGGCCGTCCTGCGCCGCGAGCAGCTCTTGCAGCAGCGGCTGCAGCGCGTCCATCACCGCGCTTTGCTGCGCCGGGGTGTGCGGGGAAGCGGCCGGGTAGTCGATCTGGAAAGAAAAATGGGTGCTCGCGCCCATGGCGGTCAGCGCGCGTTTTCCAGTTTGGCCAGCAAGGTGATCTGGGCCACCCCGGCCAGCGCCTTGGACAGCGGGCAGGCCTTTTTGGCAGTTTCGGCAATCTCCTGGAACTGCGCCTCGGTGATGCCGGGCACCACCGCATTCAGGCTCAAGGCGATGCGGTCGATGGTGAAGCCGTCGCCGTCGGTCACCAGGCGCACCACCGCCTGGGTATCGACCAGCTCGGTGGCAAAGCCGGCCTTGTCGCAGGCAAACGAAAAGGCCATGGTGAAGCAGGCCGCATGCGCTGCGCCGAGCAGTTCTTCGGGGTTGGTGCCGCGCCGGTCGTCGGCAAAACGGCTGGAAAAACCGTAGGGGTAGGCCTTGAGCGCACTGGTTTCGGTGCTGATTTGCCCCTGGCCTTGTTTGCCCTGGCCCTGCCAGTGGACGGATGCGGTTTTTTCAGTCATGGAGGATGCTTTCTGCTGTGGGACAAGCGCGCCGATGCACAGTCCAATTTCAGTCTGCTCGCCCGGGCAGGCCCTGCACGTCGGACAAGACCGCAAACCCGCGCTGCAGGCTGCCTACACCCGGCGCTGGCGCTCAGGCCAGCAGCCGAAGGCCGGGCGGCAGCGCGTCGCCCAGCAGCCGGCTTTCGGTGGCCGCGTCAAGCTCGACCTTGTTTTGCACCAGGGCGCTCCACGACGGCGGCGCGTGAATAACCGCCAGCCGGGCAATGACCTGGGCGCGCAATGCCGGCGCCAGGTCCCGGGCCCGGTCGCCGGTCATGCGGGCCAGGTGGACGGCGGCAAAGGCGGCGGCGTCAAAACGCTTCCAGTCCAGCGCCAGCAGGCTCTCGGTCCAGGCGAGCGCAGTGTCTGGCGGCACCACGTCGTGCGCGCTGCCATGAAACGGCTGGCGCGCGCCGATTCGGCCCAGCGCCCACAGGTGCAGGCTGGCGTCGTCGCCGGCGCTGGCCTGGCCGGAGCGCGGGCGCGCCGGCGGCGCCGCAGCCAGTTTGCCGATGCGCCCGAGCAGCCACTGGCCGATCTCGGTCTTGTGGGACGCCGGAATCCGCTCCAGCGCCGCGCCCAGGCGCAGCATGTCGGCCGCGCTGCCCCGCACCGGCCGGAGCGCGCTGGCATCAACGCTGCCGACTTCGTCGTCGCCGTCACCGTCGTCCGTCATCCCGCTCAGGTGCAGGTTGAAGGCAAAGCCATCGAGCAGGCGCAGCTGCCCGGCCGCGCCCAGGCCGCCGGCCACACGCCGCCACAGCGTCCACCATTCG
>JACMQR010000257.1 GCA_014376885.1 Polaromonas sp. | reverse complement strand
CGTGCGCATCGACGGCATCGGCCGCGGCGCCAAAGAGCGCGCGGAAACGCTGGAAATCCGCAGTCTGAACAATGCCCGGACCGCCCGGGCGCGCAAGGGCAAGTCGGCCGACCTGGGCTTCAAGCCGACGGGGGTGGTGCGGATCGAATGATAAAAGGGCTGAAAAGGGCTGTTGTGCAATCAGCGCGGGCGTAGGCAGCTATTTATTCGATAGCGAATGGTGAGTCGGGCGGCGCGGGGCCGCCATCCGCTGCTGCACAACCGGCAACTGCGCCGATGCCGCCAGGCGCCTCACGCCACCTCGGCAACCAGCTCGATCTCCACGCAAGCCCCCATCGGGATCTGCGCTACGCCGAAGGCGCTGCGGGCATGTTTGCCAGCGTCGCCAAACACCTCGACCAGCAATTCGCTGCAGCCGTTGGTGACCAGGTGGTGCTCGGTAAAGCTGCCGGTCGAATTGACCAGGCTCATGACCTTGACGATGCGCTTGACCTGGCCCAAGTCGCCCAGCGCCGCGTGCAGCGTGCCCATCAGGTCGATGGCGATGAGCCGGGCGGCCGCTTTGCCTTGCTCGGTGGTCACCGCGCCGCCGAGCTGGCCGACGATGACCTGGCCGTCCCGCTTGGCCAGGTGGCCGCTCAGGAAAATCAGGTTGCCGGTTCGCACGAAGGGCAGGTAGGCGGCGGCCGGCGTGGCCACTTCAGGCAAGGTGATGTTGAGCGACTCGAGCTTGGCATACACAGGATGGGTGTGGGTGGTCATAAGGATATCAATGAGGGTAAAAAATAAATGAAAAAGGTTTTAAGAGCTTTACCTGATTGCATTTAATGCTATTACTAATATAGCATTAAGGAAATGGCTGGATTTTCATGGTAACGCACCGGCGGCCTGCAGATTAAGGGCGACAGGTTGTTTGGGCATGAGCGGTCAAGGCAGTCAACCCAGTGGCTGGATGCGCGCGGTAAGCTCTGCCATACGCCCCTGTTCTGGCATTGCAGTCGGGTGCTCAAGCTACTTACCAGTCCGAGGGCGCACACCATGGTTTCTGCCGTTGTTACCCGATGGCCTGCCAGCTTTGGAGCGCTGCTGGCCAGCTTCATCGCCGGCGTGGCCCTGCAGCTGCAGCAGCCCTTGCTGTGGCCGGCGGCCGGCTATGCCGCCCTGGCGGCCTGTGTCATGGTCCTGGCCGGCGCTCTTCATGGCGTGAAAACGCAGGCCCGCGTCCAAGGCCGGGCCGGCCTGGTCGCCGGCCTGGCGGTGTCCATGGCAGCGGCCGGACTCGGTTTTGGCCTGACGGGCTGGCGCAGTGTTCAATTCCAGGCCACGGCCATGAATCCGCTGCTTGAAGGGCGCGACATCGAGGTCACCGGCAGGGTGCTGGCCATGCCGCAGGTTGCCGAAGACGCGGTGCGGTTTCGCTTGCGGCTTGACTCGGCCCGGCTGGACGGCCAGGCGGTCGTGCTGCCGCCGCAGATCCTGCTGGGCTGGTATTCGGGATTCGCCCCGAGGGAGGCGAAAAACGCACCGGCTGACAGCAGCGATCCGTTCGAGCAATTGCTGGAGATGCAGCGCCGGCCGCAGCCCATGCGCGCCGGCGAGCGCTGGCAGATGACCGTGCGCCTGAAGGCGCCGCACGGCAACAGCAATCCGCACGGCTTTGACTACGAGCTGTGGCTGTGGGAGCAAGGCATCCAGGCTGCCGGCTATGTGCGCGCCGGCCCGCGCGATGCGCTGCCGGTCAGGTTGTCAGTCAGCTGGCAGCACCCGGTCGAGCGCGCCCGCCAGGCAGTGCGCGAGGCGATTTACGCGCAGGTGAGCAACCGCCCGCTGGCCGGCGTGCTGGCCGCGCTGGTGGTAGGCGACCAAAATGCCATCGAGCGCGCCGACTGGGAGGTGTTTCGCGCCACCGGCGTGGCCCACCTGATGAGCATTTCGGGGCTGCACATCACCATGTTTGCCTGGGCCGCTTCCCTGTTGATTGGCGGCCTGTGGCGCCGTTCGGCCCGCATCACGCCCCGGCTGTGCCTGGCCCTGCCTGCCAGTAGCGCCGGGGCACTGGGCGGGCTGCTGCTGGCGGCCCTGTATGCGGCGTTTTCCGGCTGGGGCGTGCCGGCCCAGCGCACCATCTGGATGCTGGCCGCCGTGGTGCTGCTGCGCCAGAGCGGCCGCCAGTGGCCCTGGCTGCAGACCTGGCTGCTGGCCATGGCGGTGGTCGTCGTGCTGGACCCGTGGGCCTTGATGCAGGCCGGATTCTGGCTGTCCTTTGCGGCAGTGGGTATTTTGTTCGCTACGGATTCAGGAGCAGCTAACAAAGACCGGGAAAGCGCGCAGGGCCAATATGACTCAAGATTCATGCCGCGCTGGCTGGGCGGGCTGAAAAACGGCCTGCTGAAGTCGGCCAAAGAGCAATGGGTGGTCACGCTGGCGCTGACGCCGCTCACCCTGCTGCTGTTCAACCAAGTCTCGCTGGTGGGCCTGCTGGCCAATGCCGTGGCGATTCCCTGGGTCACCCTGGTGGTCACGCCGCTGGCCATGCTGGGCGTGCTGTACGCACCGGTCTGGGATGTCGCCGCCGCTGCCGTTGGGCTGCTGAGCGCGCTTTTGCAGCCGCTGGCCGGCTGGTCGCTGGCGTCGCTCAGCGTGGCGGCCGCGCCGCTGTGGTGCGCCCTGGCCGGCGTGCTGGGCGGCGCCCTGGTGGCCATGCGCCTGCCCTGGCACTGGCGCCTGCTCGGCATTCCGCTGCTGCTGCCAGTGCTGCTGTGGCAGCCCGCGCCAGTGGCGCCCGGCCAGTTTGAAATCCTGGGCGCCGACATCGGCCAGGGCAATGCGCTGCTGGTGCGCACTGCCGGCCATGCGCTGCTGTACGACACCGGCCCGCGGTTTTCGCGTGAAAGCGATGCCGGCCACCGCGTGCTGGTGCCGCTGCTGCGCGCGCTGGGCACGCGCCTTGACATCCTGATGCTCAGCCACCGCGACAGCGACCACACCGGCGGCGCGCCGGCCGTGCTGGCAATGCAGCCGCAGGCCAGGCTGGTCAGCTCGGTCGAGGACGGCCATGCGCTGCAGGCCCTGCGCCCGTCCGAGCGTTGCGCCGCCGGCCAGCGCTGGGTGTGGGACGGGGTGAATTTCGAGGTGCTGCACCCCCAGGCCGACGACTATGACCGGCCGAACAAGTCCAACGCCATGAGCTGCGTGCTGCGCATTTCCAACGGCCGGCAGACCGCCTTGCTGGTGGGCGACATCGAGGCGCCGCAGGAGGCCAGGCTGGTGGCCAGCCAGCCGGCGCTGCTGAAAGCCGATTTTTTGCTGGTGCCGCACCATGGCAGCAAGACCTCGTCGAGCGAGATTTTTCTGGACGCGGTGCAGCCGCATCTGGCCCTGGCCCAGGCCGGCTACCGCAACCGCTTTGGCCATCCGGCCGGCCCGGTGGCAGCGCGCTACGACGCACGCGGCATCCGGCTGATCCGCTCGGCACAGTGCGGCGCAGCCCTCTGGAAAAGTGCCGAGCCGCTGGACGTGGGCTGCCAGCGCACGGCGCAAATGCGTTACTGGCAGGCGGCGCAGGCCTTATAAATTGCCGTCCCGCGCACTCTTGTGGCGCATAACTTGCTAAGCTACATGGCACTCTTTTCGATTGCAAACCCTGACGGAAATTCACCCCTATGAGCCGACCGATGTTTGACGAGATGAATGCCAGCGCGTCCAGCGTACGCGCCCACTACCAGTGCTACCAGCGCTGGCTGGCCCGGCAGCCGGCCGAGGTAATGCAGGCGCGCCGCGCCGAAGCCGAAATGATCTTTCGCCGTGTCGGCATCACCTTTGCCGTGTATGGCGACAAGGACGAGGACGGCTCGGGCAGCGAGCGCCTGATCCCGTTCGACCTGATTCCCCGGATCATCCCGGCGCACGAATGGGCCACCATGGAAAAAGGCCTGGTGCAGCGGGTCACGGCGCTCAACCGCTTCATCCGTGATGTCTACCACGGCCAGGACATCATCAAGGCGGGCCTGATTCCCTCCGAGCAGATTCTCCAGAATTCGCAGTTCCGCCCCGAAATGATCGGCGTGAAGGTGCCGGGCGACATCTATTCGCACATCAGCGGCATCGACATCGTGCGCGCCTGCAATGTCCAGGGCGAGGGCGAATACTATGTGCTCGAAGACAACCTGCGCGTGCCCAGCGGCGTGAGTTACATGCTCGAGGACCGCAAGATGATGATGCGGCTGTTTCCCGAATTGTTCAGCAAAAACCGGGTCGCCCCGGTCGAGCACTACCCCGACCTGCTGCTGGAAACCCTGCGCGCCATGGCGCCGCCGGCCACGGCCCAGCCGACCGTGGTGGTGCTGACGCCCGGCATGCACAACTCGGCCTATTTCGAGCATGCCTTCCTGGCCCAGCAGATGGGCATCGAACTGGTCGAGGGCCTGGACCTGTTCGTCAAGGATAATTTTGTCTATATGCGCACCACGCGCGGCCCCCGGCGGGTCGACGTGATCTACCGCCGGGTAGACGACGATTTCCTCGACCCGCTGGCTTTTCGGCCGAACTCGACGCTCGGCTGCGCCGGCCTGCTGGGTGTGTACCGCAGCGGCAATGTGGCGATTTGCAACGCGATCGGCACCGGCGTGGCCGACGACAAGTCGATCTACCCCTATGTGCCGAAGATGATCGAGTTCTACCTCGGTGAAAAGCCGATCCTGAAGAACGTGCCGACCTTCATGTGCCGCAATCCGGACGACCTGAAGTACACCCTGGCCCATCTCCAGGAGCTGGTCGTCAAGGAAGTCCATGGCGCTGGGGGCTATGGCATGCTGGTGGGCCCGGCCGCGTCGCAGCTCGAGATCGAGGAATTCCGGCGCGCCCTGGTTGCCAATCCGTCGAACTACATCGCCCAGCCCACGCTGAGCCTGTCGACCTGCCCGACCTATGTGCAAAGCGGCGTGGCGCCGCGCCACATCGACCTGCGCCCGTTCGTGCTCAGCGGCAAGGAGGTGCAGATGGTGCCCGGCGGCCTGACCCGGGTGGCGCTGAAGGACGGCTCGCTGGTGGTCAACTCGTCGCAGGGCGGCGGCACCAAGGACACCTGGATCTTGGAGCCGGACAGTGCGCCGTCCCAGTCCCAGTCCCAGTCAACCGCTGTTGCCCAAGGAGCTTGATGATGCTGTCACGCACCGCCGACCACCTGTTCTGGATGTCGCGCTACACCGAGCGCGCCGAGAACACCGCCAGACTGCTGGATGTGAACTACCAGACCTAGCTGCTGCCGCAGTCGACCGCCGATCTGCAAACCGGCTGGCGCGGACTGCTCAGCATCAGCGAGCTCAAGCCAGCCTATGCCGCGCATTACGGCGAAGGCATCAATGCCCGCGATGTGATGGACTTCATGGTGCGCGATGAGAAAAACCCGTCGAGCATCGTGTCCTGCCTGAAAAACGCCCGGGAAAACGCCCGTGCGGTGCGCGGCACCTTGACCACCGAGGTCTGGGAAACCCAGAACCAGACGCACCTGGAAGTCATCCGCATGCTGCGCGCCGGCGACTTCGAGCGCGACCCGGGCAAGTTCTTCGAGTGGGTCAAGTTCCGCTCGCACCTGTCGCGCGGCGTGACCGCGGGCACCATGCTGCAGGACGAGGCTTATCACTTTTTGCGCGTCGGCACCTTTTTGGAGCGGGCCGACAACACCGCCCGGCTGGTGGATGTGAAATTCCATGCCATCCAGAGCGATTTCCCGAGTGTCGCCGGCGAGAAGGAGCAAGAGCACGACTTTTACCACTGGAGCGCGATTTTGCGCAGCGTGTCGGCTTTCGAGGTGTACCGCAAGGTGTACCGCGACGTCATCAAGCCCGAGCGCGTGGCCGAGCTCTTGATCCTGCGCCCGGACATGCCGCGCTCGCTTCTGGCCTGCCTGAACGAGCTGATCATCAACCTGTCGATGGTCACCAGCGACCCGCTCAGCGAAACCCAGCGCCGCGCCGGCAAGTTGCGCTCTGATCTGCAGTACGCCCGCATCGACGAGATCCTGTCGGCCGGGCTGCATGCCTTCCTGATGCAGTTTTTAGACCGGGTCAACGAGCTCGGCGCGCACATCAGCCGGGAATTCCTGGTGCCGGTCACCCGATGAACCGGTCGGGCTTGTGGCTGGCCAGACCGAAGGCAAGGGCTTGGCAATGAAACTGCACATCCGGCATACCACCGACTACCGCTATACCGAGCCGCTGCGCTATGCGCTGCAAACGCTGCGGCTGACGCCGGCCAGCGGGCCGGCGCAAACCGTCGATTTCTGGAGCCTGGGCGCGCCCCAGACCTTGTTTGCCCAGCTCGACGCCTTTGGCAACGCCATCCACTCCTACACCTTTGTCGGCGAGGCCGGCGACAACGTGCGCTGGAGCCTGGTGAACGCGGCCGGCCAGGTGCAAACGCTGGGCGTCGCCGAATTCACTGATGCCCCCGGCCTGCCGCGGCCCGAGCTGTACCTGCGCGAGTCCCTGCTGGCCCGGCCGCATCCGCGCCTGCGGGACTTCGGCCGCCGCTTCGTCAGCCCGCCGGCACCGGGGAAAACCACTGAGTTGCATGAGTTGCTGGCGCTTTGTGCAGGTGTGTCGGGCGCTGTCAGCTATAAAAAAAATAGCACCAACGTGACCACCACCGCACTGCAGGCTTTTGACCTGGGCGCCGGCGTGTGCCAGGACCAGGCGCATGTGCTGGTGGCGGTGTGCCGCAGCCTGGGAATTCCGGCGCGCTATGTCAGCGGCTACTTCTATGCTGCCAACGAGCCGGACCTGGCCAGCCATGCCTGGGCCGATGTCTGCCTGGATGTCGCCGGGCGGCGCTGGGCCAGCCTTGACGTGACGCACCGCTGCCTGACCGACGAGCGCCATGTGCGCCTGGCCATGGGTCTGGACTACAACGCTTGCGCGCCGATCAAGGGCGTTCGGCATGGCGGCGGCGAAGAATCGATGACCGTCAGCATCACCATCGAGCCGGTGCTTTCCTGACGGTTCAGGGCGCCAGCCGGCGCTCAGCGCGCGCCGCTGCCCGCCGTTGATTTCTCCCGAGCCTGCCGCACCTCGTGCCCCAGCTCGATCACCGCCATGGCGTAGTAGCTGCTCCAGTTGTAGCGCGTGATGACATAGAAATTCTCGGTGCCGGCGACATAGCTGGGCGCGTCCGGGCCGTTGAGCAGTTCGACCAGCGCCAGCGGGCCTTTGTGGTCGAGCGCCGCGCCTTCGAGCACCGCACCCTTGGCGGTGAAGCTGGCCACGCCGAAAGTCGGCAAGATGTCGGGCGCCATCAAGGCGTCCATGTCCAGACGGCTGGTGTCGAAACTCACCGGATAGTGCGTCGCCATGCCGCTTTGCCAGCCGTAGGCCTTGAAATAGCTGGCGACCGAGCCGATCACATCGGCCGGACTGTTCCACAGGTCGATCTCGCCGTCGCCGTCGAAGTCCACCGCATGCCTGGCCTGGCTCGACGGCATGAACTGCGGCATGCCCATTGCGCCGGCATAGCTGCCAAGCGGCCCCAAGGGGTCGGCCTGGCGGCGGCTCTGGGTTGTCAGGAACTGCTCGAGCTCGCCCTTGAAGTAGTCGCTGCGCTCCAGGGCGCGCGGATGGCTGGCCGGAAAGTCAAAGGCCAGCGTGGCCAGCGAATCGATCACCCGAAAGCTGCCGGTGTTGCGGCCATAGATGGTTTCCACGCCGATGATGCCGACGATGATGTCGGCCGGCACGCCATAGACGGCTTCGGCCCGCGCCAGCGTGGCGTGGTTCGCCTGCCAGAAGTTCACGCCGGCCTGAATGCGCACCGGGTCGATGAAGCGGCTGCGGTACACCCGCCAGTTCTTCACGAACGCCTGGGTGGGCGGCTGCATCAGCCGCACCACGGTGGGGTTCAGGCGCGCCTGGCCAAGCGCCTGGCGCACCCATGCGGCGTCAAGGTTGCG
>JACMQR010000256.1 GCA_014376885.1 Polaromonas sp. | reverse complement strand
CCTTTGCCAACAGAGCCGGTTATGGACAGCCCAGCGTCATGCAGTTGAGCCATAACCGGCCAATTCGGATTCATTGCCCGCTGTCTATGGTTCGCGAAATTTCTGCGCGCACATTGCGCACATGCGTGGCGCCTGCGGTGTCTGCGCCAACTTCATCCCCAATAAGAATGGCCTTGCCGATGACCAGGTAATCGCGCAGACGGATGTTTTGCAAGCCCGTCAACCGGTGCTGCGCGTAAACGATGGGCATGTGGATGGACGGAAACAGCCGGCGTAGTTCCCGGCTACCGCTCGTGTCGAGCAGTGCCCGGTAAAAGGCACGGCGCGCGTTCGAAAAGGCAGCCGAATCGTTTCCGTCATTCGCCGCGATCAGTTGTTCAAGCGCGCTCTCAAGTTCCCGAGACGACCGACCATTCGAAATACCACGCGCGGCAGATCGAGCCAGCAAGCCCATCATCCGTTCTGCAACATCCAGGACATCCATTGTTTCCCGCTCTGTCAATGATCGAATCACAGCGCCCTTGTGGCGAATGATGTCCACCACGCCTTCGGCTAACAGGCGTTGCAGCGCCTCGCGCACTGAATTGCGGCCCACGCCGAACTGGATCGCCAAATCTGCTTCTACGAGTCGCTGTCCGGGCACGAATTTTTGAAGGACCAGTCCGTTTGTAATCCCTGAAAAAACGCTGTCAGAAGCGCTGGAAAGTGTCGGGTCGGCGGCGTTTTGGGAGGGTGAGGCTCTGGAGCTCGGCATGTTGGATCAAGCGGTCTGTGGCGGTGAAATAAAGTGCTTGCAAGTATCACACAGCCAAAATTCGCAAGACAGTTTGTCAATTTTGTAGACCTATGAAATGGCCTTACTTTATTGTCCTACAATCGTGACGGGGTAGCATTTCCCCAAACGGTTTTGAGCAATAACGAAGAAAGTAATTATGAACTTCACCCTTGCGCCAGACATCTGCGACCTGCGTGATCGCACGCGCCGCTTCATCGCCGAACAGGTCATTCCCCTCGAAAACGATCCGCGCCAGTCCCACCACGGGCCTGATGAGGCGCTGCGCCGCGAATTGGTGGAGCGCGCCCGTGCTGCCGGCTTGCTCACGCTGCATGCGTCGCGCGAAATGGGCGGGATCGGCCTGAGCCATGTGGCCAAGGCGGCGATATTTGAAGAGGCCGGCTACTCCCGCCTGGGCCCGACGGCGCTCAACATCCACGCGCCCGACGAAGGCAACATCCACCTCATGGAGGAGGTGGCCACGCACGCGCAGAAAGAGCGCTGGCTGCGACCCCAGGTCGCTGGCAAGACGCGCTCATGCTTTGCCATGACCGAGCCATCGCCGGGCGCGGGGGCCGACCCGGCGATGCTCACGACCACTGCGGTCCGCAATGGCAGCGACTTCGTCATCAACGGCGTCAAGTGGTTCATCACCGGGGCCGATGGCGCGGACTACGCCATCGTCATGGCGCGCATGGAAGATGGCTCGGCCACCATGTTCCTGACCGACATGGACCGCCCCGGCATCACGCTGGAGCGCAACATGGACGCCATGGACGCCTGCTTCACTGGCGGTCACGGGGTGCTGCGCTTTACTGACCTGCGCATCCCGGCCACCGATGTGCTGGGCGAAGTGGGCAAGGGCTTTCGCTATGCCCAGATCCGGCTGGCGCCGGCGCGCCTGGCCCACTGCATGCGCTGGCTTGGCCAGGCGCGCCGCGCGCACGACATTGCCATGGACTACACCCGCCGCCGCCAGGCCTTTGGCAAACCTCTGGCCGAACACGAGGGCGTGGGCTTCATGCTGGCCGACAACGACATGGACCTGCACACCGCGCGCCTGCACATCTGGCACACCGCGTGGCTGCTCGATCAGGGCGAAAAATGCAACTTCGAGTCGAGCCGCGCCAAGGTCGTGTGTTCGGAGGCCGAGTGGCGTGTCGTGGACCGCTGCGTGCAGATGCTGGGCGGGCAGGGCGTGACGGGCGAGACGGCGGTGATGCGCATCTTCACCGACATGCGTGCTTTTCGCATCTACGACGGCCCCAGCGAAGTCCACCGCTGGAGCATGGCGCGCAAGCTGGTGCACCAGGCGGAAAAATCAGCAGCGGCGGCCGCTGGGGAAGGCGCGTGAGCGAGGCACTGAGCCGCTTTCGCCTGGACGGGCGCATTGTCCTGGTGACCGGCGCCTCCAGCGGCCTGGGCGCACACTTCGCCCGCCTGCTGGCCGGCGCCGGTGCGCGGGTGGCTGTGGCAGCCCGCCGCGCCGACAAGCTGCAGGCCCTGGTTGACGGCGTTGTTGCAGCCGGTGGCGAGGCACGCGCACTTTCACTCGACGTGACCGACAGCGCCAGCGTGCGCTGCTGCTTTGACGAGCTGGCGAGCTGGGGCGCCCCCGATGTGCTGGTGAACAACGCCGGCATCACCGTGACGCGCCCGCTGCT
>JACMQR010000255.1 GCA_014376885.1 Polaromonas sp. | reverse complement strand
CATCAACGCCATGATTTTGAGCCTGCTCTTCAAGGCCGACCCACGCGACGTGCGGCTGCTGCTGATCGACCCCAAGATGCTGGAGATGAGCGTCTACGAAGGCATTCCGCACCTGCTGGCGCCGGTGGTCACTGACATGCGCCAGGCCGCCCACGGCCTGAACTGGTGCGTGGCCGAGATGGAAAAGCGCTACAAGCTGATGAGCAAGCTGGGTGTGCGCAACCTGGCCGGCTATAACGCCAAGATCGACGAGGCCAATGCCAGCGAGGAATTCATCTACAACCCGTTCAGCCTGACCCCCGACGAGCCCGAGCCGCTGGAACGCCTGCCCTACATCGTCGTGGTGATCGACGAGCTGGCCGACCTGATGATGGTGGTGGGCAAGAAAATCGAGGAGCTGATCGCCCGGCTGGCGCAAAAGGCGCGCGCCGCCGGCATCCATCTGATTTTGGCGACCCAGCGCCCCAGCGTCGACGTGATCACCGGCCTGATCAAGGCGAACATCCCGACGCGCCTGTCCTTTCAGGTCAGCAGCAAGATCGACAGCCGCACCATTTTGGACCAGATGGGCGCCGAGGCCCTGCTCGGCATGGGCGACATGCTGTACATGCCCAGCGGCACCGGCTACCCGATCCGGGTGCATGGCGCGTTTGTCAGTGACGAGGAAGTGCACCGGGTCGTGTCCTTCCTCAAGTCGCAGGGCACGCCCAACTACATCGACGGCGTGCTCGAAGGCGGCACGGTCGATGGCGAAGGCGGCAGCGGCGACCTGGCGGGCGACGCCGGCGGTGAAAAAGACCCGATGTACGACCAGGCGGTCGAGGTGGTGCTGAAAAACCGCAAGGCCAGCATCTCGCTGGTGCAGCGCCACCTCAAGATCGGCTACAACCGCGCCGCGCGGCTGGTCGAAGACATGGAAAATGCCGGTCTGGTCAGCGCCATGAGCGGCAGCGGCCAGCGTGAAATCCTGGTGCCCGCCAGGGCGGAGTGATCTTGATGAAAACCCTGTTCGCTTCTATTTTAATAGCTGCCTGCATCCAGCCAGCAAGCGCAGACGGGCTGCAAAGCCTGGAAAAATTTGTCAGGACCGTGACCACCGGCCGCGCCGACTTCACGCAGGTGGTGACCGCGCCCGCCAAGGACGGCCAGACCGCGCGCAGCAAGACGTCCAGCGGCACGTTCGAGTTTTCCCGGCCGAACCGTTTCAAGTTTGTCTACAAAAAGCCGTTCGAGCAAAGCATCGTCGCCGACGGCCAGACCTTGTGGCTGTACGACGCCGACCTGAACCAGGTCACGGCGCGCAAGCAGGCCGCCGCGCTCGGCTCGACCCCGGCCGCCTTGATCGCCGCCGCGCCCGACCTGCGGGCCCTGCAGGCCGATTTCATGCTGGCCGCCGCGCCCGAAAAAGACGGCCTGCAATGGGTGGTTGCCACACCCAAAGGCAAGGACGGCCAGCTGCAGGCGGTGCGTGTCGGCTTTCGCGCCAATGGCGCTGCGGCCGGCGGCAAGCCTGACGAGCTGGCGGCGCTGGAAATCCTGGACAGCTTCGGCCAGCGCTCGCTGCTCAGCTTCAGCCAGGTCGAGGTCAACCCGGCGCTGCCGAAAGACGCTTTCCAGTTCAGCACGCCCAAGGGCGCGGACCTGATCCGGCAGTAAAGCGCCTTCACAGCGCCTTGCCGCCCAGCATCGCACCCCCACTTTTGACCCATGGCGCTGTCCAAGCCACCTTCCCATCCGCCCCTGGCCGAGCGGCTGCGGCCGAAAAACCTCGGCGAGGTCATCGGCCAGCAGCACCTGCTGGGCGCGGGCTTGCCGCTGCGCATCGCCTTCGAGTCGGGCGAGCCGCACAGCTGCATCCTGTGGGGGCCGCCGGGCGTCGGCAAGACGACGATCGCCCGGCTGATGGCCGGCAGCTTCGACGCGCATTTCATCACCATTTCGGCCGTGCTCGGCGGCGTCAAGGACATCCGCGAGGCGGTCGAGCAGGCGACCATCTGGCAAGCGCAAGGCGGGCGGCGCACCATCGTGTTTGTCGACGAGGTGCACCGCTTCAACAAAAGCCAGCAGGATGCGTTTTTGCCGCATGTCGAAAGCGGCCTGTTCACCTTCATCGGCGCGACCACCGAAAACCCGTCGTTTGAGGTCAACTCGGCTCTGCTGTCGCGCGCGGTGGTGTATGTGCTGCAGCCGCTGGCCGAGGCCGATCTTGAGAAAATCGTCGCCAGGGTGCTTGACGAGCGGGCGCTGCCAGCTATTAAAAGCATAGCAGATGATGCGGTGGCGCGGCTTGTGGCCTATGCCGACGGCGACGCCAGGCGGCTGCTCAACACGCTCGAATCGCTCAGCGTGGCCGCCCGGTCGGAAAAAATCAGCGCTGTCACCGACGCCTGGCTGCTCAAGGTGCTGGGCGAACGCCTGCGCCGCTACGACAAGGGCGGCGAGCAGTTCTACGACACCATTTCGGCGCTGCACAAGTCGGTGCGCGGCTCCGACCCGGATGCCGCCCTGTACTGGTTCATGCGCATGCTCGACGGCGGCGCCGAGCCCAAATACCTGGCGCGCCGCCTGATCCGCATGGCCAGCGAGGATATCGGCCTGGCCGACCCGCGCGCGCTGCGCCT
>JACMQR010000254.1 GCA_014376885.1 Polaromonas sp. | reverse complement strand
CCGCAGGCCGAGCGCCAGGACCTGTGGCTTGACCTGCGCCAGGCTGGCCCGCCGGACCTGGAGCGCCAGCTGTCGCGGCTGTGCGCCTGGGTGCTGCAGGCTGACCGGCTCGGCCTGCGCTATGGCCTGCGCCTGGGCGCCGCTGAGGTCCAGCCGGGCAGCGGCCAGGCCCACAAACGCCAGTGCCTGGAAGCGCTGGCCCTGTGCTGATGGCCGGACACCGCGCGCTGGCCAGCCTGCCGCGCGAAGGCCGCGACACCTTGTTCCTGCTGGCGGTGATTGCCTGGGTGCTGCTGCCGCAGGCAGCCCGCCTGCCGCTGTGGTGCAGCCTGGGGGCCGGCGCGGTGCTGGCCTGGCGCGGCGCCCTGGCCTTCAAGGCAGGCGCCCTGCCCCGCAAGATCTGGCTGGCGCTGCTGCTGGCGCTGACCCTGGCGGGCACCTACACCAGCCACGGCACGCTGCTCGGCCGGGACGCCGGGGTGACGCTGCTGGTGGTCTTGATCACCCTGAAAACCCTGGAGTTGCGGGCCCGGCGCGATGCCTTCGTGGTTTTTTTCCTGGGCTTTTTCTGCATCCTGAGCAATTTCTTTTACTCGCAGTCGCTGCTGACGGCGCTCAGCATGGTCATCGGGCTGCTCGGCCTGCTGACGGTGCTGGTCAATGCCCACCGGCCGGTGGGCAAGCCGCCTTTGCTGCTGGCGGCAAAAACCGCCGGCCAGATGGCCCTGCTGGGCGCGCCTGTCATGCTGGTGCTGTTTGTGCTGTTTCCGCGCATGGCGCCGCTCTGGGGCATACCGCTGGATGCCATGACCGGGCGCAGCGGCCTGAGCGCCCGCATGGAAGTCGGCACCCTGGCCGCGCTGGCGCTGGACGACAGCGTGGCCATGCGCGTCAAATTTGAAGGCGGCGCGCCGCCGCAGCGCGAGCTGTATTTCCGGGGGCCGGTGCTGTCGAGCTTTGACGGACGCCAGTGGCTGCCGCTGCGTCCTACCCTGCCGCCCCAATACGCGCTGCCAGTCGACCTGCAAGTCAGCGGCCCGCCGGTGCCCTATGAAGTCACGCTGCAGCCTAGCAGCCGCCCGTGGTTGTTCCTGCTCGAAGCGGCCCTTCAGGCGCCGGTGGTGCCCGGCCATGACGCTGCCATGCAGGATGACCTGCAGTGGACCACCAGCCGGCCGGTGACCGACCTGCTGCGCTACCGGGCGGTCAGCTATCCGCAGTTCCGCCATGGGCCGGCGCGCCAGGTTCTCGGGCTGCAGGAGTTCATCGACCTGCCGCCCGGCTTCAACCCGCGCACCCTGGCGCTGGCCAGTGACATCCGGCGCGATGCGCGCTATGCCCAGGCCGATGCCGCCACCCTGGTGCAGGTGGCCTTGGAGCGGCTGCGCACCGGCGGCTACAGCTACACGCTGGAGCCGGGCGTGTATGGCCGCAACACCGCCGACGAATTCTGGTTTGACCGCAAGGCGGGCTTTTGCGAGCACATTGCGTCGAGCTTTGTCATCTTGATGAGGGCGCTGGACATCCCGGCGCGCATCGTCACCGGCTACCAGGGCGGCGAGCTCAACGCGCTGGACGGCTTTTGGACGGTGCGCCAGAGCGATGCCCACGCCTGGACCGAAGTCTGGCAGGCCGGGCGCGGCTGGATGCGGGTCGATCCGACCTCGGCGGTGGCGCCTGGCCGCACCGGCGCCTTCCAGCGGCTGGTGCCGCCACAGGGCGTTGTCGGGCAGGTGCTGGGCAACTTCAGCCCGACCGCGCTGGCGCAGCTGCGCGCTGCTTGGGAAGCGCTCAACAATGGCTGGTCGCAGTGGGTGCTCAACTACACCCAGGGCCGGCAGTTCGAGCTGCTCAGGCACCTCGGCTTCGAGTCGCCCGGCTGGGAGGACCTGGCCACCGTGCTGACCGGCATCATTGTCCTGGCCACGCTGGCTGGCGGCGGCTGGGCCTGGTGGGAGCGCAGCCAGCACGACCCGTGGCTGCGGCTGCTGGAGCGCGCGCGCCGGCGCCTGGCCGTGGCCGGCATCGACAGCACGCCGGCCACCTCGCCGCGCGAACTGGCGCGCCGGGTGCAGCAACACTACGGCGCGCCGGGGCAGGCGCTGCACGACTGGCTGATGCAGCTTGAAAGGCAGCGCTATGCGGCCAGCCCCGGCAGCGCCCACAGCGCGGCAACACCGAGGGCGCTGCGCGCTGGCCCGGCGCGCCAGCTGGGCGAACTCCGGCAGCAGCTCAGGCGCCTTCGCTGGCCTGCTTAAAATCGCCCATGCCCATAGATCTGCCACGTCCGCCCCGCCAACCCTTTTCCTTGCGTTTTTTATCTGCTATTTTTTTAGTAGCTATAAGCCTCGGTGCGGCAAGCGCCAACACGATAAAAAGCTTTAAAAAGACGGTCGCCGCCCAGATATCGCCGGCATCGGGGCCACTCTATGCCAGCCGCCCCGAGGTGATGGCGTTTGCCGACGACCTGGCCAGCCGGCGCAACCTTGACGCCGCATGGGTGCGCCAGGCGCTTGGCCAGGCGCGCCTGAACCCCACCGTGGTGCGGCTGATGCAGCCGCCCACCCAGGCGTTCGTGAAGAACTGGCGGGTGTACCGCAGCCGCTTCATCGACCCGGTG
>JACMQR010000253.1 GCA_014376885.1 Polaromonas sp. | reverse complement strand
TCGAGTTACGATTATGCCCATAGAATATGAAACTTTATTACCAAGACATGTGCTCACCATGAGTTTTGATCTGATCTTGTTTGGTGGCACCGGCGACCTGGCATGGCGCAAGATCATGCCGGCTTTGTTCCAGGCGTTTCGCCATGGCTCGCTGCCAGCCAACGGCCGCATCGTCGGCGTGGCCCGGGACGATTTGTCGGACGACGGCTACCGCGCGTTCATCAAATCGCGCTTTGACCAGGTCGAGCTGTCCAAGCGGCCCAACGAGGACGAATTCGCCCGATTTGCCCAGATACTGGGCTTTTTGCGCATGGATTTGGCCCATCCCGCCGACTATGCCCGGCTGGCGGAGCGGCTCGGGCAGCGTCCGGCCGAGGTGGTGGTGATGTACCTGGCCACCGCCCCGGGCCTGTTCACCACGGTGTGCGAACAGATTGCCGCCGCCAGCCTGAACGGCCCGCAAACCCGCGTGGTGCTGGAAAAGCCGCTGGGCCACGACCTGGCGTCGAACCGCGCCATCAACCGCACCGTGCGCAGCGTGCTGACCGAGCAGCAGATCTTTCGCATCGACCACTATTTGGGCAAGCCGGCGGTGCAAAATCTGTTTGCGCTGCGCTTTGGCAATGCATTGTTCGAGCCGCTGTGGCGGCGCGAGCACATTGCCAACATCCAGATCACGATTGCCGAAGAACTCGGCGTGGAAAAGCGCGGCGCCTTTTACGACAGCACCGGCGCGCTGCGCGACATGGTGCAAAACCATGCGCTGCAGCTGCTGTGCGCCGTCGGCATGGAGCCGCCCATCAATTCGCATGCCGACGCCATCCGCGATGAAAAGCTCAAGGTCTTGCGCTCGCTCAAGCCCTGGACGCCAGAAACCCTGAGCCAGCATGCGATTCGCGGCCAGTATGCCGCCGGCAACCTGGAAGGCGCGGCAGTACCGGGCTACAAGAGCGAGCCGGGCGTCGACCCAGACAGCCGCACCGAGACCTTCGTCGCCCTGCGCGCCGAGATTGCCAACTGGCGCTGGGCCGGCGTGCCGTTCTACATCCGCACCGGCAAACGCCTGGCCGGCCGCGACGCGCACATCGAGGTGAACTTTCGGCCCACGCCACATGCCATTTTCAAGTCGCCGCAGGACTGCAATGCTGGCAACCGGCTGGTGATCAATCTACAGCCCCGGGACGGCCTGGAGCTGCATCTGCTGGCCCAGGGCGCCGACCAGCGCCACCGCCGGGGCACGCCGACGCTGGAGCCGGTGCAGCTCGATCTTGATTTTGACAAGCGCTTCGGCGCCGAGCGGGTCGGCGCCTATGAGCGGTTGCTGCTCGATGTGATCGACGGCCGGCTCAACCTGTTTGTGCGCAGCGACGAGCAGGAAGAAGCCTGGCGCTGGGTCGAGCCGATCCTGGACCGCTGGGGCAATGACCCGCTGGGGCCGCGCCCGTATGCGGCCGGCACCTGGGGCCCGAGCGCCTCGAGCGCCATGATCGCCCGGGACGGCTTTTGCTGGTCTGAAGAGAGCTGAATGCTGGAGCGCATCAAGGCCTGCCTGCCGTCACTGGCACCGGCCGAGCAGCGCGTGGCGCGCCTGGTGCTGGCCGACCCGCGGGCCTTTGCCAGCCTGCCGATCACCGAGCTGGCCAGCCGCGCCCATGTCAGCAAGCCGACGGTGGTGCGCTTTTGCCGCAGCGTCGGCTATGACGGGCTGCTCGACTTCAAGCTCAAGCTGGCCGGCAGTGTCAGCGAAGGCGTGCCGTTTGTTCACCGCAGCGTCGATGTCGACGACAAGACCGGCGATGTGCTGGTCAAGGTGATCGACAACACCGTCGCGGCATTTTTAAAATACCGCAACGACGCCAGCCCGCTGGCCATTGAAAAAGCGGTGCTGGCGCTGCTGGGCGCCTACCACGCCGGCAAGCGCATCGAATTTTTCGGCGTCGGCAATTCCGGCATCGTGGCGCAGGATGCGCAGCACAAGTTTTTCCGGCTTGGCATCCACACGGTGGCCTACAGCGACGGCCACATGCAGGTCATGAGCGCCACGCTGCTCGGTCCGGGCGACTGCGTGGTGGTGATCTCCAACTCGGGCCGCACCCGCGACCTGATGGATGCCTGCGACATTGCCCGCAAGAACGGCGCGACAACGATTGTCGTCACCGCCACCGCCTCGCCGCTGGCCGCGGCCGGCCACATCCACCTGGCCGCCGACCATCCGGAAGGTTATGACCGCTACAGCCCGATGGTCTCGCGCCTGCTGCACCTGATGATCATCGACATTGTGGCCACCTGCGTGGCGCTGCGCATCGGCCCCGGCTTGCCACCGCTGCTCAAGCAAATCAAGCACAACCTGCGCAGCAAACGCGACGCCTGAGGAAAATTTCAACGATAAGTGCCTGTAGCGCTTGTACAGCGGACCCAAGCAGCTATTCTTTTAATAGCGCAAAAAGCTGCTGATGTCAGTCCAGCGGCAGCGAACGCTCGACGATGCCAGCCAGCAGCGCCGCGCCCAGCGGCAGCACGCTGTCGTTGAAGTCATAGCAGCTGTTGTGCAAAAAGCGGCTGCCGACCCCGCCCACCAGGCCGCCCCGGCCATCGGGCAGTTGCTCGCCCTGCCCAAGGCGCAGGTAGGCGCCCGGTTTTTGCTGGAGCATGAAGGAAAAGTCTTCCGAGCCCATGCTGGGCTCCAGATTGCGCACGACGTTGTGCGCGCCCACCAGCTGCTCGGCCACGCCGGTGGCCAGCCGGTACTCGGCCAGCGTGTTGACGGTCGCCGGATAGATGCGCTCGTAGTGCACCGTAGCCGTGGCCCCGAAACCCTCGGCCACCGAGGCGCAAAGCTGCTTCAAGCGCTGCTCGACAAGGTCCTGAACACCCGCCTTGAAGGTACGCACCGTACCGACGATCGTCGCCTGGTCGGGCACCACGCTCATCGCGCCGAGGTCGCCGGCCTGGATGGCGCACAAGCTGATGACCACGTTGTCCAGCGCCTTGACATTGCGCGAGACGATGGTCTGCACGGCGGTGATGAGGTGCGCCGCCACCAAAATCGGGTCGACCGTGAGGTAGGCATGGGCGCCATGGCCGCCCTTGCCGGTGACGACGATGGTGATGCGGTCGGCCGCCGCCATCATCGGGCCGGCATTGATGCCGATGGAGCCGGGCTGCATCGCCGGCCAGTTGTGCATGGCGTAGATCGCCTGGACCGGGAAACGGTCGAACAGTCCGTCGGCAATCATGGCCTGGGCGCCGCCGCGCCCTTCTTCTGCCGGCTGGAAGACCAGCACCGCGTCGCCCGCGAAATTCCGGGTCTCGGCCAGGTAGCGGGCCGCGCCGACCAGCATCGCCGTGTGGCCGTCGTGGCCGCAGCCGTGCATCAGGCCGGGCGTGCCAGACTTCCAGCCGAAGTCATTGTGCTCAAGCATCGGCAGCGCATCCATGTCGGCGCGCAGGCCGACCATCGGCCGGGCAGGCGAGCGCTCCGCCGCCTGGCCCTTGATGACGGCGACCACGCCGGTTTTGCCAATGCCGGTGTGCACCGCGTCCACGCCACACAACTTGAGCGCCTGCACCACCCGGCTGGCGGTGTAGGTTTCTTCAAAGCCCAGCTCCGGATGGGCATGCAGGTCGCGGCGAAACGCCGTCAGTTCAGGATGGAACCGGGCAATCTGCGCAAAGGCCCGGCCGCTGGCGCGCAACTGGGGCGCAGGCTGGGGAGTGGGCGGGCGGGCCAGGTCGCTGGAAAGCGGTGGCTGGGTTTTTTGTTCAAGCAGGTCTAAGGTGCGCATGGCGGTAATCGGTCCGGATTTCAGCAAGCCTTAAATACTATGCCTAAACCCGCTGCCTGCCAAACCGCTGTGGCGCCGTGGTCACAGTGCCACCGGACGGCCATAAAAAAAGCCGCTCCGGAATAACCCGGAGCGGCTTTTTGACATCGGTCTCAAGCTGGCGTCAAGCCAGCTTCAGATCAGAACGTGTGGCGAACGCCCAGAGCGTACTGCGTGTTGCGATCGATGTTGCTGCCTGGAACAGTGACCGTGGCGGCAGCCAGGCGGTCATAGGTCTTCGAGCTGGCGACGCCGGTGTACAGCGTGGTGCGCTTGCTCAGAGCGTACAAAGCCTGGATGCCGAAGCCGGTGCTCTTGCCCAGGGTGTCACCCTTGGACTGGGCGTAGCCGGCGCTCAGCGTCGTGGCGCCCAAAGGCACCGACACGCTCAGGCTGACTTCTTTTTGCGGGTCGATCGCACCAGCGCCCAGGGCGTTGCCGGCAGCCAGCGTGACGTCCTTGTACTTGGCGCGGTTGAAGCCGGCACCAATTTTGGCCACGCCGAGGTCGTAGGACACGCTCAGCAGGGTGTTTTCCAGGGCTGGCTTGGCACCAGTGATTTGGTTCAGAGCCACACCTTCAGACTGGTAGCCGCCGGAAACCAGCAGTGGGCCATTGGCGTATTTCAGGTTGGCCGAAATAGCCTTGCTGGCGCCTTGAGCCAAAGTTTTGTCTTCGCCGAAGGCGTACATGAC
>JACMQR010000252.1 GCA_014376885.1 Polaromonas sp. | reverse complement strand
TCGTCAATGAACAGCGTCTTGGCGCTGTCCAGCCGGTGGCGCGACGCCAGAAGCTGATAAATGCGCGGGTCCGGCTTGCCCAGCTGCACATCGCCTGAAAAAATACCGCCGTCAAACCACGGCAAAAAGTCCATTCGCCGCTCCAGCGCCCGGGCAAACGGCGCGGGCATGTTGGACAGGAAATACAGCTTGAGGCCGCCCTGGCTGTCCCGGCGCTCGCGCAGCCCGGCCAGCAGGTCGATGTTGCAGGCAATCGGCGCCAGCTGCTCGCCGATCGGCGCCAGGGCGGCGTGCAGCCGGGCTTCGGGCAGATCCAGCCGCCTGGCGGTGCGCGAAATCATCTCTTCCAGGGCGACCGTGCCGCTGTCAAACCCCTGCCAGTCGGCATGGTCGAACACGTCCCGAGCCAGTTGCCGTGCCTGCCCGGGCGTGGCGCCCCGATCGGGGAAATGCCGCGCCATCAGCTGCGCCGGCTGCCAGTCAAACAGCACCGCGCCAAAGTCAAACACGATGTTCATGCGGCGGGGCCAGACACCAGCTTTCGCAGCAGGCCGGCCGTCGAGCCATCAAGCCCCGACACATCGCCGCTGTCCAGGCGCGGCTCGATGTCCTGGGCCAGCACCTTGCCCAGCTCGACGCCCCACTGGTCAAAACTGTTGATGCCCCAGATCGCGCCGCTGACAAACACGCGGTGCTCCTGCAGCGCAATCAAGGCGCCCAGGCTGGCCGGCGTGAGCGATTCCAGCAGCAAAAAGGTGCTCGGCCGGTTGCCCGGAAAATCGCGGTGGCCGCCAGAAAGCGTGCGGCCCCCCGAGGGCGCTGCGTCGCCTTGGGGCGGCCCGGCGGCGTCGCGCTTGCCATTCATCAGCGCCTGCGCCTGGGCCAATACATTGGCCAGCAGTTTGGTGTGGTGGCCGGGCAGGTCGTGCGGTGCATGGGCGGCGGTCTTGACCGCCACGAATTCAACCGGAACCACCGATGTGCCCTGGTGCAACATCTGGAAATAGGCATGCTGGCCGTTGGTGCCGGGCTCGCCCCATAGCACCGGCGCAGTGTCGAACGACAGCGGCTGGCCGTCCTGGTCCACCCGCTTGCCGTTGCTTTCCATCTCCAGCTGCTGCAAATAAGCCGGCCAGCGGCGCAGGGCGCTGCTGTAGGGCGCGATGCTGCGGCTGGCAAAGCCGTGAAAGTTGCGGTACCAGACATCGAGCAGGCCGAGCCGCACCGGCAGGTTTTGTTCCAGCTCAGCCGTGCGAAAGTGCCCGTCCATGGCATGCGCGCCGGCCAGGAATTCGCGAAACCCGGCCGCGCCAATCGCAATCGCCAGCGGCAGGCCGATCGCCGACCACAGCGAATAGCGCCCACCCACCCAGTCCCAGAAACCGAAGGTGGTGCTGATGCCAAAGTCGTTCGCCGCCGCCACGTTGGTGGTCAGCGCGGCGAAATGCCGGGCAATGTCCTGCCCGCCCTGCGCTTCAAACCAGGCCCGGGCCGAGCGCGCATTGGTCATGGTCTCGGCCGTGGTGAAGGTTTTCGAGGCGATCAGGAACAGCGTGCCGGCGGGTTTAAGCGGCTTCAGCACGCCGGCCAGCTCGTCGCCGTCAATGTTCGAGACAAAGTGGACCCGCTTGCCGGCCATGGCGAACTCCCCCAGCGCCAGCACCGCCATCTGCGGCCCCAGGTCCGAGCCACCAATGCCGATGTTGACGATGTCGGTGATCGCCGGGTCGGCGCGCACCTGCTCCGCATAGGCCAGCATGGCGTTCAGCGTCACTTCCACCTCGGCCTGGGCATCTGCTATTTTGTTGATAGCAGCTTGGGCCGGTATATATTGCGCAGAAGGCGGTTTTCGCAGTAAAAAGTGCATCACGGCGCGGCGCTCGGAGCGGTTGACGCGCTCCCCGGCAAACAGCGCATCGCGCTGCGCCTCCAGCCCGCATTGCCGCGCCAGCGCCATCAACAGCGCCTGGCTACCGGCGTCGATCAGGTTTTTCGACAGGTCGGCAAACACATGCGGCGCATCCTGGCTGAAGGCCTCAAAGCGACCGGCATCCTGCGCAAACGCGTCGCGCAGGTCGAAGTCTCGGCCGCTGGCCTCAAAGCAGGCTTGCAGTTCGGCCCAGGCCGGGGTCCGGTCGCAACGCACGGGTGGTGTCATGAAAATCTCCTTGTCGGTTCAAAGCGCCTGCATCAGCTGCTCAAGCTTGAGCGCATCCACGGCAAAGGCGCGGATGCCTTCGGCCAGCTTTTCCGTGGCCATCGCGTCCTGGTTGAGCGCATAGCGAAAGCCGGCTTCGTCGAACTGCACCGCCGGCAGGTCCAGATTGCGCGCCTGCGCTGCATCCAGCGCGCGCGCCAAGGGCGCGTCGCTGGCGTCCAGCTGGGCCAGCAGCTCCGGGCTGATGGTCAGCAGGTCGCAGCCAGCCAGCGCGGCAATCTGGCCGGTATTGCGAAAGCTCGCGCCCATGACCTGGGTGGCAATGTCGAAATGCTTGTAGTGGTTGTAAATCTCGCGCACCGACTTGACGCCAGGATCGTTGGCATCGGCATTTTCTGCTTCGTTCCAGCGGCTGCCGGCCGATTTTTTATGCCAGTCGTAGATCCGGCCGACGAACGGCGAAATCAACCGCACCCGGGCCTGGCCGCAGGCCACCGCCTGGCAAAACGAGAACAGCAGCGTCAGGTTGGTGCGGATGCCGCGCTGCTCCAGCAGCCGGGCCGCCTCGATGCCTTCCCAGGTGGCCGCCACCTTGACCAGCACCCGCTCGGTGGGAATGCCTTCGGCCTGGTAGAGCGCCATCAGCCGCTCGCCGCGCGCCACCGTGGCGGCGGTGTCAAAGCTCAGGCGGGCATCGACCTCGGTCGACACGCGGCCGGGAATGAGCGCCAGGATCTCGCAGCCAAAGCGCACCAGAAGCCGGTCCATGGTTTCATCGAGCGTCCGGCCCCTGAACCGCGCCACGGTGCCTTGCAGCAGCGGCGCATAGTCGGCCTGTTGCACCGCCTTGAGGATCAGCGACGGGTTGGTGGTGGCGTCTTGCGGCTTGAAGCGGGCAAGCTGATTGAAGTCGCCGGTGTCGGCCACCACGGTGGT
>JACMQR010000251.1 GCA_014376885.1 Polaromonas sp. | reverse complement strand
TGTGACTCAGCGCGCGCTGGTGGACCGGCTGGTCCAGACACAGGGCGACACGCGGGAAAGGCGGGCGATTTTCAGCAGCCTCAAGCGCGAGCTGGCCGCCCATGCGGCCGCCGAGGAGCGCTACTTTTATCTGCCGCTGAGCGCCTGCTGCCAGCTGCCGCAGCTCTCGCCCGAGGGCATAGCCGAGCATCACCAGATGGACCGGCTGATGGCGGTGCTCGAGCTGGCCGACCCCAGGTCGCCGGCCTGGCGGCTGGGCGCCCAGGCCTTGCATGACAAGGTCCACCAGCACCTGGAGGTCGAGGAACGCAGCTGGTTTGCGCTGGCCGGCACGGCGCTCGGCGCGGCTGACCTGGTGTCGCTGGCGCTTGAGTACGAAGGTGAATTCGTGCTGCAGCGGCTCAAGGCTTGAGCGCCTGCACGCCCAAACGCGGTTGATGAGGAAAATTGCCTTATGCGCTTGTCGACTGGACGTTTTTAGCTATTTATTTAATAGCATCCTGGTTTTGTCGATGGGCTGCGGCTTGCCCGTTTCGTCAATCGCCACATAGGTCAGGCTGGCTTCGGTGACCCTGATGTAGCGGCCCTGCGCCCGGAAGCGCTCGGCGAACACCTCGACCTGCACCGTGATCGAGGTGGTGCCGATGCGCGTGACCGCCGCAAAAAACGACAAGATGTCGCCCACCCGCACCGGCTGCTTGAAGACAAACTGGTTGACCGCCACGGTGGCCATGCGGCCCTCGACATAGCGCGCCGGCAACACCGCCCCGGCCAGATCGACCTGCGCCATCACCCAGCCGCCGAAAATATCGCCATTGGCGTTGCAATCGCGCGGCATCGGAATGACCTTGAGCACCAGGTCCTTGTCGGTCGGCAGCTGCCCGTGCAGGGCGCGGGTTTCCAGGTCGGCGGCAGCGGCGCTTGGGGCGATGAAGGCGGTATTGCCGGTATTGGCCGGCAGGGCGCTTGATTCAAAGGGCATAGGCACAATCTCGAAGATTACAAAAACAACTCCAATGATTGTGACGCATGCGTTCTCGAGCCTCCACCGCTGACACCCACCCCGCGCCTGCCGCCGTCGCCAGCCCGGCCACGCCGGCAGCGCCGGCCCGCTCCGACTGGGCCACGCTCAAGCGCCTGTTTCCCTACCTGTGGGAGTACAAATGGCGCGCCATGGCGGCACTGGCCTTCATGGTGGGCGCCAAGCTGGCCAACGTCGGCGTGCCGTTGCTGCTGAAAAACCTGGTCGACACCATGAGCTTCAAGCCCGGCGACGTGCAGGCGGTGCTGGTGGTGCCGATGGCCCTGCTGCTGGCCTACGGCCTGCTGCGCCTGTCCACGACGCTGTTCACCGAACTGCGCGAACTGGTGTTTGCCAAGGCCACCGAGGGCGCGGCGCGGCGCATCTCTCTGGAGGTGTTTCGCCACCTGCATGCGCTCAGCCTGCGCTTTCACCTGGAGCGCCAGACCGGCGGCATGACGCGCGACATCGAGCGCGGCACGCGCGGCGTGCATTCCTTGATCTCGTACTCGCTCTACAGCATCATCCCGACCTTGATCGAAATGACACTGGTGCTGAGCCTGCTGGCGGTCAAGTTCGATGTCTGGTTCGCCGGCATCACCTTGATTGCGCTGGTGTTCTACATCACCTTCACGGTGCTGGTGACCAACTGGCGCACGCAGTTTCGCAAAACCATGAACGAGCTCGATTCGTCGGCGCACAGCCGCGCCATCGACTCGCTGCTGAACTACGAAACGGTCAAGTACTTCAACAATGAGGAATTCGAGGCCCAGCGCTATGACGAGAACCTCAAGCGCTACCGCGAGGCGGCCATCAAGAGCCAGCGCACCCTGAGCATGCTCAACGCCGGTCAGCAGCTGATCATCGCCTTTGGCCTGGTCGCCATGCTCTGGCGCGCCACGCAGGGCGTGGTTGACGGCCGCATGACGCTGGGCGACCTGGTGATGGTCAACGCCTTCATGATCCAGCTGTACATCCCGCTGGGTTTCCTGGGCGTGATCTACCGCGAGATCAAGCAGAGCCTGACCGACCTGGAAAAGATGTTCACCCTGATGGAGCGCGAGCGCGAAATCGCCGATGTGCCGGGCGCGCTGGCGCTGCAGCTCGAGGCGTCGCCCGCCGTGCGCTTTGAGAATGTCAGCTTTGCCTATGAGCCGGCGCGGCCCATCCTGCACAGCCTGAGCTTTGAAATTCCACCGGGCAAGACGGTGGCGGTGGTCGGCTCGTCGGGCGCCGGCAAGTCCACGCTGGCCCGCCTGCTGTACCGGTTTTACGATGTGCAGCAGGGCCGCATCACGATTGGCGGGCAGGACATCAAGCAGGTCACCCAGGCCTCGGTGCGCCAAGCCATCGGCATCGTGCCGCAGGACACCGTGCTGTTCAACGACACCGTCGAGTACAACATCGCCTACGGCAAGGCCGGCGCCACCCATGAAGAAGTCGAGAACGCCGCCCGGGCGGCGCGCATCCACGGCTTCATTGCCGGGACGCCGCTGGGCTACCAGACCATGGTCGGCGAGCGCGGCCTGAAGCTGTCGGGCGGCGAAAAGCAGCGCGTGGCGATTGCCCGCACGCTGCTTAAAAACCCGCCGGTGGTGATTTTTGACGAAGCCACCTCGGCGTTAGACTCGGCCAACGAGCGCGCCATCCAGAGCGAGCTGCGCGCCGCCGCGCAGAACAAGACCACCCTGGTGATCGCGCACCGGCTGTCCACGGTGGTCGATGCACATGAAATCCTGGTGATGGACGCCGGCCGCATTGTCGAGCGCGGCCCCCATGCCGAATTGCTGGCGGCCAACGGCCGGTATGCCGACATGTGGGCCATGCAGCAGCAGGCCAGCGACCGGATTCTGGATGAAGTCGGTGTCTAGGGCGGCGCCATGACGAACGGCCAAAGTCCCGGCCGGCCAGCGCATGGTCGTGCCCGGTGCCGGGTTTTCCGCTGCTTGCCTGGCAGGCCGGCCGCCCGATAATCCGGCCATGGAAACCAAATGGCTGGAAGACTTCGTCTCGCTGGCTGAAACCCGCAGTTTCAGCCGCTCGGCGCAGCTGCGCCATGTCACGCAGCCGGCATTTTCGCGGCGCATCCAGGCGCTCGAAGCCTGGGCCGGCACCGACCTGGTGGACCGCAGCTCTTACCCGACGCGCCTGACGCCGGCCGGCCAGACGCTGTACAACCAGTCGCTCGACATGCTGCAGGGCCTGCAGTCCACCCGGGCGATGCTGCGCGGCCACACCGCGGCCGGCCAGGACTTCATCGAGTTTGCCGTGCCGCACACCCTGGCCTTCACGTTTTTTCCGGCCTGGGTCAGCAGTTTGCGCGATAAGTTCGGCCCCATCAAAAGCCGCCTGATCGCCCTGAATGTGCACGACGCGGTGCTGCGCCTGGTTGAAGGCAGCTGCGACCTGCTCATTTCCTACCACCACGACTCGCAGCCCTTCCAGCTCGATCCGGCCCGCTATGAGATGGTGGTGCTGGGCCAGGAGGTGCTGGCGCCGTTTTGCCGGGCCAATGCCGCCGGCGAGCCCGAGTTCTGCCTGCCCGGACGCGCCGGCCGGCCCTTGCCCTACCTGGGCTATGCGCCGGGGGCCTATCTGGGGCGCATGGTCGAGCTGATCCTCAAGCAGTCGGCCACCGCCATCCATCTGGACCGGGTCTATGAAACCGACATGGCCGAGGGCCTCAAGGCGATGGCCCTGGAAGGCCATGGCATTGCGTTTTTGCCGCTCAGCGCGGTCAAGAAAGAGCTGCGCGCCAAAAAACTGGTGAGCGCCGGCAGCAGCCTGCTGATGACGATGGACGTGCGCATCTACCGCGAACGGCCGACGGCAAAAAACGCCGGCAAAAGCCACACCCAGGCGCTGTGGTCGTATTTGCAGGACCAGGCCAGCTTGCGCCAGCAACCCGCAGGCCGGCCGGCCGGCGCCGCCGCAGCGCCGTGAAGCAGCCGGCGGGGCAGGGCGCCGCCGCCAAATAACCGGGTAACAACCCTTGGCCGTTATGAGCAACGCGCATGAAATCCGGCGAAAACAGCATTTGCAAAGGAAACTTCATGCACTTACAGTTTGTTTCTTTCCGGCGGCCTGCTGGGGAAAGCGCTCTGGCCCCGGCCCTGCCGGGACCCATCAGGCGCCGGGCTGCAGGATGCCCCGGCGTCCGGCGTTTTTTGCAGTTACCCTAGGGCCGGTTTGAGCTGTGCAAAAACCCTGGCGAGTCGGGAAAACCCCGGGACCGTTCAGTGGCCGCAGGCGTTGAATAGTTGCTTAAATAGTCGTTTAAATAATCGGTTTACCAATTGGAGACATCATGAAATCAAAACTCGCTGCCTTGTCGCTGGCCCTGTTTGCCGCCACCGGCGCTTTTGCGCAAGGCGCTGACACGCTGGCCAAGGTCAAGGCCTCGGGCGTGGTCACGATGGGCGTGCGCGACTCGTCGGGCGCGCTTTCCTACACGCTGGGCGACGGCAAGTACACCGGCTACCATGTCGAAATCTGCCAGCGCATCCTGGCCAATCTGGAAAAAGCCGCCGAACGCAAGCTCGACATCAAATACCAGCCGGTGACCTCGCAAAACCGCATTCCCCTGGTGCAAAACGGCACGGTGGACATCGAGTGCGGCTCGACCACCAACAATGCGACCCGTAAAAAAGACGTGGCGTTTGTCAACACCACCTTCGTCGAGGAAGTGCGCATTGCGGTCAAGGCCAATTCGGGCATCACGTCGATTGCCCAGCTGGGCGGCAAGAACATCGCCACCACGACCGGCACCACCTCCGTCCAGACGCTGCGCAAGAACAAGCGCGCCACCGGCGTTGAATTCAAGGAAGTGTTTGGCAAGGACCATTCGGACAGCTTCTTGCTGCTCGAATCGGGCCGCGCCGATGCCTTCGTCATGGACGGCTCGATTCTGGCCGGCAATATCGCCACGGCCAAGAATCCGGCCGATTTCAAGATCGTCGGCGAGGTGCTGAGCGTCGAGCCCATCGCCATCATGATCCGCAAGGACGACCCGCTGCTCAAGCGGCTGGCCGACGACACGGTCAACAACCTGATCAAGTCGGGCGAGATGAACAAGCTGTGGACCAAATGGTTCCTGACGCCGATTCCGCCGAAAAACACCAAGGTCGGCCTGGCCCTGAGCGCCAGCACCAAGGCCGCCTGGGATGCGCCGAACGACAAGCCGATGGAAGACTACGTCCAGAAGTAAGCCGTCCGGTTTGACAACCGAAACCCCGCCGGTCACAGTGCACTGGCGGGGTTTCCTGTTTGGCAGGGCTTGAAAAACATCACAACAACCATCGACTGGAGCTGCAATGACATGGGACTGGCAGGTATTTTTGAATGACGACGGCAGCGGCCGCACCTACCTGCAATGGATGCTCGACGCCTGGCTCTGGACACTGGCCGTGGCGGGCGCATCCTGGGTGGTGGCCATGATTTTCGGCGCCCTGGTGGGCACGGCGCGCACTTTGCCCAACAGTCCGTGGCTGGTGCGCCTGGCCAACGCCTGGGTGGAGCTGTTTCGCAATGTGCCGTTGCTG
>JACMQR010000250.1 GCA_014376885.1 Polaromonas sp. | reverse complement strand
CGGTGCGAAGCGAAGTCGCTGCCTGGCAGGCCCGCCGCGACAACCTTCAAGCCAAAGTCAACTGGCAATTCACGACCAAGGATGCCCGAATCAAACTAAAACGCTTGTATCCGACAACTTTCTCATGACGCGACACTAGGCCCGGGCCCCTGAATCCCGCCCGGTTCAGCCCGGCCAGCCGGGCGCGGCAGGCTCAGCCAGACGCCAGAGTGGCGCGGCGCCGCAGCGCCTGGGCAAAGTAAATGCCAATGGCTGCCATCACGCCGCCGCCCAGGGCAATCACCGCGCTGGTGCCGATCCGGTCGATCAGGCTGGCGGCCAGCACGACGCCGATCGACTGGCCCAGAAACAGGAAGGATGCGAACATCGTCACCGCGGTGCTGCGCGCCTGCGGCGCCATCTGGGTGGCGTTGGCCTGCATGGTGTTGTGAAACATGAAAAAGCCGAACCCCCCCAGCAAACTGGCGGGCAGCGCCGGCCCCCAGTGCGGCGTGTAGGCCAGCACCAGCGCCGATGCGCCCACCACCGTCCCGCCCACCCGCACCAGGCCGGGCTGGTCAAAGCGGCGAATCAGCTGCGGCCCCACGGCCATGTACAGCACGCCGCCCAGCCCGAACAAGGCCACGATAGCGCCAGCCATCGACAGCGACAGGCCCAGCGAGCGGTGCAGGTGCGAGGCCCAGATGGCCAGCACGCCAAAGCCGCCAGCGCCTTCGATCAGGGCCAGAGCCAGAATAACGCGCGACCAGGGACCGGTGACGATCTGCACAGCCTGCGCGATGAACCCGAGGCGCGCGACCGCCGGGCTGTCAGGCGCGTTTTGGTTGACGGCCATCAGCCGCTGCCGGCGCAGGTCCAGGTAGAGCAGCGCGCCGACGACGCCGAACAGCACGGTCATGAATACGAATGCCCAGCGCCAGCCCAGCGCATCGGTCAGCAGGCCGCCGACCAGCTGGCCGCCGACGATGCCCAGGGTGCTGCCCAGCCCGGTGCGGGTCAGCATTTCCTGCAACTGGTCGGGCGCCACGGTATCGCCGACCCAGGCCATCGACAGCGGAATCAAGGCGGCAGCGCCCAGCGCCGTCAGCAAACGCGCGGCTACCAGGGCATCGAGCGTTCCGGCAAAGACGGCCCAGGCGCTGCCCACGCTGCAGCCCAGCGTGGCAAAGGTGATCACGCGGAACTTGCCCATGCGGTCACCCAGCGGGCCGTAAAACAGCTGCGCGGCGCCGTAGGTGATGGCAAACACCGACACCACCTGCGCGGCCTGCGCCAGGCTGACGGCAAACACCCGCGCCAGCTCGGGCAGCATGGCGTCGCAGATGCGCTGCGCCACCATGCTGGCAAAGGTGGCCAGCGACAGCAGCATGATGGTGCGGCGCGTTGCCGGACTGATAACGGACGGGTTCATTGATGGGCCTGCTGACGGATAAGCGCCTCTGGGTTGCAGAGATCGCGAAATGGGCAATGGCTGCCAGGGCTATTGAAGTTGCTTAAGAAGTTTGCCAAACAGGCTGTTGACCAGGTCGGCCAGCGGCGCATTTTGCACCGGCGCGCGCTCGGGCGGCGGCGCCAAACGGGCACGCGGGATGTCGAACTGGGCACTGGGGTCAAGCCAGCGGCTGCGAAATGCGCCCTGGAACACCTCGCCGACAATGGGCAGCGCACTGCGCGCGCCCTGCCCCCAGGCGCCCATGGTGGCGCTGTTGTCATTAAAGCCGACCCGCGCGCCGGCCACCAGCTGCGGGTTCATCATGATGAACCAGCCATCGGTGTTGTCCTGGGTGGTGCCGGTTTTTCCGGCCAGATCGGCCTGCAAGCCGTAGCGCTGGCGGATCGCGCTGCCGGTTCCCTGGTCGATCACGCCGCGCATCACATCGACCAGCATCAAGGCGTCAGTGCGCGGCATGGCCAGCGCCGCTTCGCGAACCGGCTCGAACGCTTCGAGCACGTTGCCCAGGGCGTCTTCCACGCTGGCCACCAGCAAGGGCAGCTGGTAATGCCCGCCGTTGGCAATCGTGCCGTAGGCCGCCACCATTTCCAGCAGCGTGACCGGGCTGGTGCCCAGGGCGAGCGACGGCACCAGGTCGAGCTTGCTTTGCCGCACGCCCAGCGCCTGGGCCAGCTGGCCCACGCTGGCCGGGCCGATTTTTTGCACCAGCTGGGCGGTGATGGTGTTCTTGGAATACACCAGGCCGTCGCGCAGGCTGGTAGGCCGGCCGGTGGGCGCGGTGGCATCGCTGGGCGTCCACACCGCGCCACCGCCGGACGCAATGGCCACCGGCTGGTCGATGAAAGCGAATTCCGGACTCAGGCCCTGCATGAATGCCGCGCCGTACACAAAGGGCTTGAAGGTCGAGCCCGGCTGGCGCCGCGCCTGGCTGACATGGTCGAACTGCTCCTGCGCGAAATCGCGGCTTCCTACCCAGGCCCGGACCGCGCCGCTGCGCGGGTCCAGGGCCACAAAGCCGGCCTGCAAAAGCGCCGGCTCGCTGCCCGCCTTGCGCTGGCTGTCGGCGAGCTTTTGCAGCTGGGCCAGCTGGCGCGTCACCGCCTGGCTGGCCAGCTTTTGAATGTTGGCGTCCAGCGTGGTGCGCACGCGCAGCCCGTCGGCGTGGATGTTGTAGCCCTTGCGGTCGGCCCAGCCAATCAGCCACTTGCGCAGGTGCTGGGCGACATGCGGCGCCGGGCCGAGCGGCTCGACCTGGCGCTCGAAGTCAAGCCGCAGCGGCCGCTTGTTCAGGGCCTCCAGGCGGGCCGCATCCAGCTTGCCATGCCGGGCCATCTGCGCCAGCACCAGGTTGCGCCGCTGGCGCGCCCGCTCGGGGTTGAGCACCGGATTGTAGTAACTGGTGCCCTTGAGCATGCCAATCAGCGTGGCGCTTTGCAGCACATCGAGCTGGTCGGCGGAGGTGTCAAAGTAGGTGCGGGCGGCCATTTCGATGCCAAACGCGTTGTACAAAAACGGCACGGTATTCAGGTAGGTCTCAAGAATCTCGGCCTTGGTGTAGACCGCCTCGATCTTCAGCGCGGTGATGGCCTCCTTGGCCTTGCGGTTGAGCGTGGCGGCGCGGCCGATCTCTTCCGGGTACAGGTTGCGCGCCAGCTGCTGGGTGAGAGTCGAGCCGCCCTGCAGCTCGCCCGACAAGGTGCTCACCAGCGCCCCCAGGGTGCGCCGAAAGTCAATGCCGTGGTGGCTGTAGAAGCGGTGGTCTTCGGTGGCAATCAGCGCATTGACGACGTTGGGCGATATCTTGTCCAGCGTCACCCAGCGCCGG
>JACMQR010000249.1 GCA_014376885.1 Polaromonas sp. | reverse complement strand
GGCGCACGATCTGGTCCAGCGTCGACATGCCGATGGGGTCGACCGTCGCCTTCTGGCCGCCCAGGTAGGCCAGCCCGCTGTGGATCTTCAGCCGGTTGGTGCCCGGCGGCTGGACGGCCGGCGGGCAGGCGCGCTATCGATCTCGGGCAGCACGGCGGCGCTGGCACTGGGGGCGGTGTCGGTCATCTCGGTGCTTTCCTGCAGTGCAGCGGGCCAGGGGGATGGGAAAAGTTTTTGAACTCGTCCTGCTGGCCATTCATTTGATTGTTTCTGCACGGGTCGGGGCATCGGCAGGCCAGAAATTATTTTGTAGGACGAAGCGCTGGCGGCAGCGCCCGGTTCAAGCGCTGCCTACACCCGCTTGCGCACCTGAACGGTGACGTCCATGCCCAGAAAATTCCCGGGCGAGCCGTGCCACGAGCCACTGACCGGTATGGCCAGGCTGGCATGCCGGGCCACGCCAACGCTGATCAGGTCGGTGCCGCCAATCAGGTTGTTGGTCGGGTCAAACGGAATCCAGCCGGCATCGGGCAGATAGACCTGCAGCCACGCATGGGTGGAGCCGTTGCCATGGCTGCGCTGGTCTTCGGTGTCCAGCCACGCGGTGTACAGGTAGCCCGACACGAACCGCGCCGCATAGCCCAGCCGGCGCACTGCCTCGATCATCAAGGTGGCAAAGTCGCGGCAGGCGCCGCTTTTCAGGCGCAGCGTGTCGTAGGGCGTTTGCACCCCGGGATCCAGGCGGACCTGGTAGCGCATGGTGTCGCGGATGGCCTGCGTCATCTCCACCAGCAGTTCACGCGTGCCGGTCGCCTCGCCAGGCCGGATGAACTGGTTTGCCCAGCGGTTCAGCAAGCCTGCCGGATCGTCATAGAACGGCGCCAGGTAATGGGCCAGCACCCGCCGCTCCTCGGGCGTATAGGCCAGCGGAAATCGCTGTGCCCGCGAACTCATCGGAAAGTTGACCGCCCGCGTGCCGGTGTGCTCCACCGACGCCGTGCAAGTCACCTCAAGCTCGGTGGCCGGGCTGTGCGGCTGAATCATTGCCATCGAGTTGGAATAGGCATCCTGGAACATGCGGATGTCTACTGGCGCCGGTTTGACACGCAGGTCGGTCGCCAGCACCCGCAGGTCGTGGCTGTCGCGCGGGCGGAACTGCACCAGATGCTCGCCGAACATCACCTCCCGGGCATAGCGGTAGTGGGTGGTGTGGGTGATGTCGAAAATGGCAGACACGGTAGGGCGCAGCGGGTTGACGACCATTCAGGATCTGCCTTTTGGCGCGGCGACGCCATCGGCCTCCATCAGGGCCCGGTGTGGGAAGCCTCCTACCGGCCGGCGGGCCGGGAAACAAGACCGGGCTGCAGCCGGCCAACGAACAGCTAGCGCAGCGCCGGACTGTCAAGCGCCAGGGGCGTGACCGTGACCCGCACATCGAGCTGCTGCTTTCCGCCGCCCAGCACCACGCCGCGCAGGGGCGTGACATCGCTGAAGTCGCGGCCCCAGCCCAGGGTGATGTGGTCGTGCTGCACCAGGCAGCGGTTGGTCGGATCGAAATCGACCCAGCCCAGCGCTGGACAAAACACCGACACCCAGGCATGCGAGGCGTCCGCACCGATCAGGCGCGCCTGCCCGGCCGGCGGGTGCGTCAAAATGTAGCCGCTGACATAGCGCGCCGGCATGCCGATGCTGCGCAGGCAGCCGATCATCAGCTGGGCGAAATCTTGGCAGACACCCCGGCGGCCTTTGAGGACCTGTTCGAGCGGCGTGGAGATTTCGGTGGCCGTGTCGTCGAACTCAAACTCATCGAAGATGCGCTGCGCCAGGTGCAGCGCCGCCTCCAGCTGCGGCCGGCCCCGGGTGCAGCTGGTGCGGGCATACTGCGCCAGGTCGTGGCTGCATCCGACATGCGGCGACGCATACAAATAGCGGCAGGCATCGAGCAGGGCGGCCTGGGTACCGTGCTGCACGCTGTCGCGCAGGTTTTCCCATGGCGGCGATCCCAGGATGCCGGCCAGGTCGTGCCTCTGGCGCAAGGCGACGGTGGATTCGGCACGCACCGTGAGCCGCCGGTGGGGCGTTGTGATGGTGATTTTTCTGGTGGCATTGCCAAAATAGTCCACGCTGTCGCCGCCGTTGTTTTCGAGCGGATCGAGCCAGACGCCGTGCGACTCGACCTGCTGGTGCGAAAAGGTCCGCGGCGTCATGTGCAGGTACTGCTGCGACAAGGTCACCGGGCTGCGGTAGCTGTAGCGCGTCTCATGCACGACATGAAAGCGGGCGCGCAGGGCGGCCGGTGCCAGCAAATGGCTCATGCCGGCGCCACCCTGGCGGGATGCGCGCCGGTGTAGCTGAAAAACTGCACGCTGACCAGCTCTGACAGGGTTGCGCTGGCCAGGTCGATGCGGTGCAGCAGGTCAATCAGGCGGGCATTGCCGCAGTAAAAATCTGCGTCCGGCGCCAGTGCGGCCAGCTCGCTCGTCAGCCGCCCCAGCAGCAGCTCCCCACCGCACGGGCCGTAGGTCAGCGAGATTTTCCGCAAGCTCTGCAAAACGCCCTGGAGCTGGAACAGGACCGAGCGGGTGTTGCTTTCGTCCAGCAGCAGCAGGTCCAGCATCGGCAGCCATTGCGGCTGCGCCCGGTAGCGCCTTCGGTAGGTGATGGTGCAGTCGGACAGCTCGAGCAGCCAGTCCAGGCTGCCATTGGCGCTCATCCGCAGTGCGTGCTGCACGGCAACCGCCTGGAACTGCACGCGCTCCAGGCGCCGGCCCAGGGACAAGAAGCGCCAGCCCATGTCACGGGTCATGCCGTCGAGGGCAAAACCGGAAAGGGTCATCAGAAATTCGGCAGCCGTGTCAAGAAGCGCCATGGCTTCCGACGGGCTCGGTGGCGCGGCGCTGGCGGGCGCGCTTTGCGGGAGCTGGTTCAAAGCGCGCCAGTTGTCCGCCGAAAACCGTTCGCGCAACTGGCTGGCACTGCCGTACAGCTGCTGCTGCTGTCGTGCCAGTCCTGCAACGTCCGGCGAAGCGACCGCCCGCAGCAAGGCGGCTTCGATGAGCGCGTCGTTCTGGATGTCGGGCAGCTTGCGATTCGATGACAGGCCCGGGCTTTGGCTTTGGCCCTTGGTTTTTGGTTCGATCAGGTGAAACCAGGCGCACAGCGCCAGCACGGTCGGCCATTCGTCGCCCCGGTGCGACGGCCCGACGTTGAGCAAAAAATTCAGCGTGACGCGCAGCAGTCGGGCGATGTTGTCGCAGCGTTCGGCATGGCGGCCGAACCAGAAAAGATTTTCCGCCACGCGGCTGGACAGGTGGGTGTCGTCGCGCACCAGGTCCCGGCGGGTGACGGTACGCTTCAAAAGGCCGTGCACCTCGGCCTGGGCGCTGGCCTGCACCCAGGTGTCTTTGCTGCCGCCGCCGCGCTGCATGGTGATGATGCGTGAATCCGACCCGGTGGCCACCCGCGTGAGCCCGCCCGGCATCACCACATAGCCCTGGGGCGTGGCGCAGGCATAAACGCGCAGTCCGACGGCGGCCGGCGTCAATCCACTGGCCTCGCCAGGCTTCCAGACCGGCGCCTGGGACAGCCGCACCAGTTCCTGGGCCACATAGTCTTTCGGACTGGCGCGCAGCTGGGCGATGAAGGCCTCGCGGGCCTCGCCCTTCAAGTCCTTGCCGAACACGGGAAACAGCCGCAGCTGGGGAAACGCCGGCTTGATGACCAGCTGGTCCAGCCGCCTGACCACTTCTTCCAGCGCTGCCGGCTCGCCGCACCACCAGGTGGCCACGGACGGCATCTTCAGCGGCGCGCCGAGCAGCCGCTTGCACAGGTCGGGCAAAAAGCCAAGCAGCGCGCCGGACTCCAGCAGGTTCGAGCCCAGGCTGTTGGCAATCAAGACATTGCCGCGCCGCGCCGCCTCGGTAAGGCCCGCCACGCCCAGCGCAGAGTCGGTCCGCAGCTCAAGCGGGTCGCAGTAGTCGTCGTCAACCCGGCGCATGATCACATGGACCCGCTGCAGGCCGGACAGGGTTTTATGCCAGACGATGTCGTCCCGCACCGTCAGGTCGCTGCCCTCGACCAGCGGCAGGCCAAGGTGACGGGCCAGGCAGGCCTGCTCGTAATAGGTTTCGTTGTACGGTCCGGGGGTGAGCAGCACGATCAGCGGAGCTTCGCTGTCCCGCAGCAGCGCCCCGCCGTTGCCGCGCGCCGCGCACTGGCGCCCCCAGCCGGCCAGGCTGCCCTGCAGGGTGTCGAAAAACTCCGCCAGGTGCCGCACCTTCAACTCGCGCAGCAGGTCAGGAAACGTGCGTGAAATGACCGACCGGTTTTCCAGTGCATAACCGGCGCCCGACGGGGCCTGGGTCCGGTCGGCCACCGCCCACCAGTGCCCGTTGGGCGCGCGGGCCAGGTCGACGGCGTAGAAATGAAGGGCAATGCCGTCCTGGTGCTGCTGGCCGTGGCAGGGCCGCAAAAAGCCGGCATGGCCATGGACCAGCGCGGCTGGCAGGCGCTTTTCTGCCAGCATTTTTTGCTCGCCATACACATCGACCAGCAGCCGGTTCATCAGCGTGGCGCGCTGGACGACCGCCGCCTCGATGCCCGCCCATTCGCCATGCGGCAGGATCATCGGCAGCGCGTTCAGGTCCCAGGCGCGCTGGGTGCCTTTGTCGTCGGCATAGACGTTGTAGGTCGCGCCGTTTTCCCGGACCTGGCGGCGCACCGACTCGGCGCGTTTTTCCATCGCGTCCGGCGCTTCACGGGCCAGGGTGTCGAGCAGGGTGCGCCAGTGCGCCCGCGGCTGCCGGGAGGCATCGAGCATTTCATCGAAGACATCGGGCGACGCCGGGTAACCGGCAGCGAGTCGGTTCAGCATCGGACCGGATGCTTTGCGCTCAGGCGAACGCGCAGGTCCGAAAAGGGCGTCACCGTGGCTGCCAGCGCAAATCGAGCGTCATCGGAAAGCCGGGGTTGAGCTCTTCCTTGTGCACGGTCATCGGTCCCGGCGTGTGCCCGTGCGGCCAGAAGCGGGCAAAGCGCCGGGCTTCGGCTGCGTTGGCATTGATCGGCGAGCTTTCTTCGCTGCGCCCGCCCGGATGCGTCACATGGTAGGTGCAGCCGCCAATGGCGCGCCCGTTCCAGATGTCCACCAGGTCGAAGGTCAGCGGCGCCTGGACCCGGATGGTCGGGTGCAGGGCCGACCACGGGCTCCAGGCGCGAAAGCGCACGCCGGCCACAAACTCGCCCGGCACGCCGGTCGGGTGCAGGGGCAGCATGCGGCCGTTGCAGGCCACCACATGGCGCCCCCCTGTCAGCCCGCGCACCCGCAACTGCATGCGTTCGACCGACGAGTCGACATAGCGCGCCGTGCCGCCGGCGCTCATTTCCTCGCCCAGTACATTCCACGGCTCGATGGCCTGGCGCAGTTCCAGCTCCACGCCTTCATAAACGACGGTGCCGAAACGGGGAAAGCGGAACTCGATGAACGGCTCGAACCAGTGCTCCTCGAAGGCATAGCCCGAGGCGCGCAAATCCTTGACCACGTCGCGGATGTCCTGCGCCACGAAATGCGGCAGCATCCAGCGGTCATGCAGGGCGGTGCCCCAGTGAACCAATTTCGACTGGCAGGGCTGGCGCCAAAAGCGCGCCACCAGCGCGCGCAGCAGCAGCATCTGCAGCAGGCTCATGCGCTCGTGCGGCGGCATTTCAAAAGCGCGAAATTCAACCAGCCCCAGGCGCCCGGTCGGGCCGTCAGGCGAGTACAGCTTGTCGATGGAAAATTCCGAGCGGTGCGTGTTGCCTGTCAGATCGACCAGCAAATTGCGCAGCAGCCGGTCGACCATCCAGGGCTTGTCGCCGGGCTGCAGGGTGGGCAGCACCTGGTCCATCTGCTGAAAGGCAATTGCCAGCTCGTACAGGTTGTCGTCGCGCGCCTCGTCGACGCGCGGCGCCTGGCTGGTCGGGCCGATGAAGGTGCCCGAAAACAGGTACGACAGCGCCGGGTGGTTTTGCCAGTAGGTGATCAGGCTTTTGAGCAGGTCCGGGCGGCGCAGCATCGGGCTGTCTTCGGCGGTCGCGCCGCCCAGGGTGGCGTGGTTGCCGCCGCCGGTGCCGGTGTGACGGCCGTCGACCATGAACTTTTCGGTCCCCAGGCGGCTCAAGCGCGCCTCTTCGTACAGCGTGGTCATGTTGTAGACCAGCTCGTTCCAGCTGGCCGCCGGGTGGATGTTCACCTCGATGACGCCCGGGTCGGGCGTGACGCTGAGCAGCTTGATGCGTGGGTCGCGCGGCGGCGGGTAGCCTTCGATCCACAGCTTGAGCTTGAGCTTGGCTGCCGTGTTCTCGACTGCTGTGACGAGCGCCAGGTAGTCCTCGATGCGCTTGACCGGCGGCATGAAGACATGCAGCCGGCCATCCCGCACCTGCACGCACAGCGCGGTGTGGATGACGTCCCGGGGTTCTGGGTTGTCATCGGCCACTACGGATGTTTTGGCCTTCGCCTTGGAGGCCGGCCGTTTTTCTTTGGCTCCGGCGTCCAGCGCCGTCTGCGGGGCAAACGGATCGAGATCGAACTCGGCGTCTTTCTCGTCCGGCAGCACCCAGGGCAGGGCGCCCAGTGGCAGGCGCAAGCCCATCGGCGAGTCGCCCTCGGTCAGGTAGAGATGCTCACGCCTGATGGGCCAGGAGGAGGTGCGCCACGCGGTGCCCAGTGCGACGCCCGGGTCGAATTCCCGGGGTTTGAGCGGCAGGACAAAGCCCACCACCTCGCCCAGGCCGGTTTCCAGCAGGCGCGCCAGGCGCTGGCGCTGCTCCGGCGCCTTCAAATCGGCCTGGAGCGGATCGAGGTTGCGCGGCAGGGACTGCTCCAGCAAGGCGTGCTGCATCACGTCTTCATAGGCCGCCATCTGGCTGCCGGCCGGCAGTCCCAGCGACCTGACCAGCTCGGCGCTGAATTGCTCGGCCTCCTGCGCGCCATAGCCGTCGTTATTGCCTTCTTGCGAGAACAACGCAGCGTCCAGCCACATCGGCTGGCCGTCAATGCGCCAGTAAATGTTCAGCGCCCAGCGCGGCAGGGGCTCGCCGGGGTACCATTTTCCCTGGCCGTAATGCAGCATGCCGCCGGGCGCAAAGTGATTTTTCAGCCGGTGCATCAGCTGGCCGGCCAGTTCACGCTTTTTCTCGCCGTGCGCCAGGGTGTTCCATTCGGCGCCGTCCATGTCGTCGATGGACACAAACGTCGGCTCGCCGCCCTGGGTCAGGCGCACGTCCTGGCGCTTCAGGTCGGCATCGACCTGCTGGCCAAGCTGGTTGATTTTTTGCCAGTCCTCTTCCCTGTAGGGTTTGGTGACGCGCGGGTCTTCATGGATGCGGGTGATGGTCATCAGATGGGAGAAAGTGACCTCGGCCTGGTCGGTAAAGCCGGTGACCGGCGCTGCCGAGGACGGCATGGCCGTGCAGGCCAGCGGAATGTGGCCTTCGCTGGCCAGCATGCCCGAGGTGGGGTCCAGCCCGATCCAACCAGCACCGGGCACATACACCTCTGCCCATGCGTGCAGGTCGGTGAAGTCCACTTCGGTTCCACTGGGTCCGTCCAGCGCGGCCTGGTCGGCCCGCAGCTGGATCAGGTAACCCGACACAAAGCGCGCAGCCAGGCCCATCTCGCGCAGGATATGCACCAGCAGCCAGCCGCTGTCGCGGCACGAGCCCGAGCGTTTTTGCAGCGTTTCCTCGGGCGTTTGCACACCGGGCTCCATGCGCAGCAGGTACGCAATGTCGCGCTGCAGGCGCTGGTTGACTGCCACCAGGAAGTCATTTGTTGCCAGGCCTTTTTTGAGAATGTCACGCCGGGCCGCTGCCACCCATTCAAGCAGCAATGCCCCGGGCTGCTCTGACTTCAAGTAGGGGCTCAGTTCGCCGGCCAGCTGCACCGGGTAGCTGAAGGGGAAATATTCGGCATATTTCTCGACGAAAAAATCAAACGGATTGATCACGGTCATGTCCGCCACCAGGTCCACCGTGAATTCCAGTTTCTCTGATTTCTCGGGAAACACGAACCGGCCGATGTAGTTGCCGTACGGGTCCTGCTGCCAGTTGATGAAATGCTTTTCAGGCGCGACGGTCAGCGAATACGACAGGATCGGGGTACGCGCATGCGGCGCCGGGCGCAGGCGAACCTCATGCGGTGACAGGGTAACCGGGCGATCGTAGTGGTAGCTGGTTTTGTGGTGCAGCGCAACACGGATGGCCATGGGAGTTGCCTTTCGACGG
>JACMQR010000248.1 GCA_014376885.1 Polaromonas sp. | reverse complement strand
TCTTACCGGCTGCTGCCTGCCCGCTGATGCACTTGATGCACAGCCACCACCATGGGGACCACGGCAGTAACCCGCAGGCGCCTGGGAGCACCCCCAACGACAAGGAATAACCCCATGGATATGAAAACAGATCAACCCCACAGCGGCATCCCGCCAGCCAAGTCATCTCTGCCAACCGATCTGAAAGATCTGGTGTGCGGCATGGCCGTCACAGCGCAGTCTGACCACCAGTTGACGCACGAGGGCCGGTCCTACTATTTCTGCAGCGCCAAGTGCCAGGGCAAGTTTGCGGAGAACCCGCTGCAGTACCTCGCACCGGCAGCGCCGCCAGGCACCGCTCCAGCGGCGGCCGGCACGATCTACACCTGTCCGATGCACCCCGAGATCCGCCAGGACCATCCGGGAAATTGCCCCAAGTGCGGCATGACGCTGGAGCCCTTGCTGCCTGAACTGGATGACGATGAGAACCCCGAATTGCGCGACTTTCAGCGCCGCTTCTGGTGGACGCTGCCGCTGACTGGGATTGTTTTTGTCCTTGCCATGTTTGGCCACCGTTTCCAGTGGATGGACATGGCCGTGCAAAGCTGGGTCGAACTGGTGCTGGCCATTCCCATCGTGCTGTGGGCCGGCTGGCCGTTTTTTGCGCGCGGCTGGCAGTCCGTGGTGAACCGCAGCCCGAACATGTGGACCTTGATCAGCCTGGGCACTGGCGCGGCTTTCGTCTACAGCGTGGTGGCGACCCTGGCGCCACAGGTGTTCCCGGCGTCGTTCATCTCCATGGGCCGTGTTGCTGTGTATTTTGAAGCGTCTGCCGTCATCATCTCGCTCACGCTGCTGGGCCAGGTGCTTGAGCTCAAGGCCCGGTCGCAGACATCGGCGGCGATCAAGTCGCTGCTCGGCCTGGCGCCCAAGACCGCCCGGCGTATCCGGGAAGATGGCACCGAAGAGGATGTGCCGCTCGCCCATGTGCATGTGGGTGATTCGCTGCGCGTGCGCCCCGGCGAAAAAGTGCCGGTCGATGGCGTGGTGCTCGAAGGCGCAAGCGCGGTCGACGAGTCCATGCTCACCGGCGAGCCAATGCCGGTCACTAAGCGCGTGGGTGACAAGGTGATCGGCGCCACGCTCAACACCAGCGGCGCGCTGGTGATGCGAAGCGAGCATGTCGGCGCGGCGACCATGCTGTCGCAGATCGTGCAGATGGTCGCCCAGGCCCAGCGCTCCCGGGCACCGATGCAGCGCATGGCCGACGTGGTGGCGGGCTACTTTGTCGTCACCGTTGTGAGCACCGCCGTGCTGACCTTCTTTGCCTGGGGTCTGTTCGGGCCTGAGCCGCGCTGGGTGTTCGGCATGATCAATGGGGTAGCGGTGCTGATCATTGCCTGCCCGTGCGCGTTGGGCCTGGCCACGCCGATGTCGATCATGGTCGCCACGGGCCGCGGCGCGACGCACGGCGTGCTGTTCCGCGATGCTGCGGCCATCGAGAACCTGCGCAAGATCGACACCCTCATCATCGACAAGACCGGCACCCTGACCGAAGGCCGCCCGACGTTTGACCGGGCCGTCCCCGCGCCCGGTTTTGACGCCGACGAGGTGCTGCGCCTGGCGGCCAGTCTGGACCAGGGCAGCGAGCACCCGCTGGCCGAAACCATCGTGCGCGCCGCTCGCGAGCGCGGCATGGTCCTGGACAAACCCGAGAACTTCGATTCCGGCTCTGGCATCGGCGTGCGTGGAGCCGTTGCAGGGCGCCAGCTGGCGCTGGGCAACACCACGTTGATGGATCAGATTGGCGTTTCCGTCGCTGCCTTGGTGCAGCAGGCCGAGGCTTTGCGTGTAGAGGGCGCCAGCGTCATGCATCTGGCGGCCGATGGGCAGTTGATGGGCTTGCTGGCGGTGTCGGATCCGGTCAAGGCCAGCACGCCCGAAGCACTGGCGACGCTAAAGGCATCGGGTTTGCGCATCGTGATGGCGACCGGCGACGGCTTGAGCACGGCAAAGGCCGTCGCGGCACGCCTGGGCATCGACGAGGTGCATGGCGAGGTCAAGCCGGCCGACAAACTGCTGCTGGTGGAAAAGCTGCAACAAGAAGGTCGTATGGTGGCGATGGCCGGCGACGGCATCAACGACGCGCCGGCGCTGGCCAGGGCCGATGTCGGGGTGGCCATGGGCACCGGAACCGACGTGGCGATGAACAGTGCGCAGATCACCCTGGTCAAGGGCGACCTGCGCGGCATTGCGATTGCACGCGCGCTGTCCGAGGCCACCGTGGGCAACATGAAGCAAAACCTGATGTTCGCTTTTTTGTACAACGCCCTGGGCATCCCGATTGCCGCCGGCGTGCTGTACCCGCTGACCGGCTGGCTGCTGTCGCCGATGATTGCCGCGCTGGCAATGAGCCTGAGCTCGGTATCGGTGATCGGCAATGCGCTGCGTTTGCGAAACAGGCGTGTATGAGTTTGCTGTTTTGGAAGCGCCCAACGCCGTGATGTCGCCGACGACCTGCCTTGGTCCGGCGGCGCCCTGACCGCCGACAAGGTAGAAAGACAGGCCGCCAATGGAGTGCAGGCACCGCCAGTGGGCTCGATGCTGCGTCGTTCAAGACACCGGCAGGCTCATGTGGGTGACCAAAAACGGCGCGCCTGGCCATGCGGCTGCCTTCGCGCACCGGGAAGAAGCCAAAGGTAACACCGCACCATGGCGATGGCTGGAGCTGTTCCAGCCCGTAATGATTTTTTAGTAAAAAAGGCCGATTGTGCAGGACTGGTAAGCACTTGTGGCTATGAAGTTAGTAGCAAAACTGACAGGCGGCCTTGTTCGCCGCGCTTGCCGGTAATTGGCACTGCCATGTGCAATCAGCAGCTACCCGGCCAGGCAAGCCGTCACCCGGACCGACTTTTGCCTATTTGGCGGGCTGAATGTCCGTCACGACAATGGCGCCGCCGGCTTTTTCTGCCTTGAAGCGCACCTTGTCGCCGGCTTTTACTTTTTCCAGCATCGCCGGGTCCTTGACCTGGAACACCATGGTCATGCCCGGCATGTCCAGGTTCTTGATGTCGCCGTGCTTGATGGTGATTTTCTTGGCGTCCATGTCAACCTTGCGGATTTCGCCCTCGGTCATGTCGCCGGATGCCGCTGCCGGCATTTCCTTTTTTGCATCGTCCTTGATCATGGGCGCGCTGCCATGCGAGCTTGCATGAACGGCTGGCGCGCCGGCCAGAACGGCGCTGAGGATCAACATGGCTTTGACTGATTTTGAGTTCATGGTGTTTTCTTTCAGGATTTAGGAGAGATTTGAGCGGGGTAGGACTGGTAAACGCGCGACTTGTCGCCGGCGAGCAAAAGCACCACCTCATACGGGTCCTTGCGGCCGTTGTAGAGCGCCCCGTCCATGCCCGGCGAGCCCACCGGCATTCCGGGCACCGCCAAGCCGATGGCCTGCGGGCGTTCCTTTAGCAGGCGGCGTATTTCGCGCGCCGGCACATGCCCCTCCAGCGCATAACCGGCCACCAGCGCCGTGTGGCAAGAGCCCATTTTTTCCGGCACGCCCAGCCGCTTCCTGGCCTCGGCGTTGCCGGTGTCGTGCACCTGGACCTGAAAACCGCTGGCCTGCATGTGGCTCACCCAGTCGCCGCAGCAGCCGCAGCT
>JACMQR010000033.1 GCA_014376885.1 Polaromonas sp. | reverse complement strand
TCAAACCCAGCAGCCGGGTCAATTCTTCCCTGGCGGCGGTGCTGGCATGCTGGCTGGACGCCAGCTGGGCCGCGCTGTCGGCGTAAAAGCTTTGCTGGCGCGCGCGCTGCAGCTTGTTGAAATTGCCGACCTGCTGCATGCGCCGGGCCAGCTCGGCACTGGCTTGCGCGCTGCGGTTGACCTGGTTTGCATACTCGAGACTTTGCTGCGCAGCGACGGCGCGCACCCAGGCCTGGCGCACCTGGGTGACCTGCTCGACGACATTGACGCTGAGCTGGACCCGGGCCTGGGCCGCCTGGCCTCTTGAAATTTCCATTCGCCGCGGCAGGGTCAACAGGTCAAGCAAGCCAAACGACAGCCGCCGGCCCAGCTCCAGCTCGTCGCCAAAGCGGATGCGCTCGAAAGTGAAAACCGGGTTGGCGATACGGCCGGTCTGGCTGGCCTGGGCCAGCTCCGCCCAGCTTTGCGCCAGCAGCGTTTGCACCGCCGGGCTGTTGGCCAGCGCCAGCTGCACGGCCTCGTCCCTGCCCAGGGGGCTGGCGAGCAAGGCGCTGCTCAGCTGAGCTCTGGCCTGGGCCTGCTGCGCGGTGCGGCTGAGTTCGAGCTTGCCCTGGGTGAAGGAGCCCACGGCGCTGTTGGTGCCTTGCACCGCCTGGTCCATGTTGACCGACGCGCAGCCCGCCAGCGCCAGGCTGGCCGCCGCCAGGGCGGTCAGTCGAGAAATTGTCTTCATTTTTGATCCTGTCAGGGTTTGGCCGGCGCAGCACCGGAATCGGGCGGGGCAGAGACATCGGGCACCGGCTGCTGACTCGCTTGCCGGGCGTACTCGCGCCAGCCGCCGATGCGCGCGGCGGTGTCGTTGGCTTGTTTCCAGTCCACTGTTTTTTCTTCGGTGTAGCGCTGGTAGCCGTCCAGCGCCGAGCGGTAGGGTGCCAGCGCATCGGCCGCCGCCGGGGCGACAGGTTTTGCTTGTGCCGTTGCCGGCGTCTGCGCGCCAGCCGGGGCAGCCCAGAGGGCTGTAAAAATCAAAGCGGCTGCGGCAAACCTGGTTGAATCAAGGTGAAAGCTCACAAAAATCTCCTGAAATACAAGCGGTGCGATCAAACATATCGCGGTTGACCGGCCAGCGCGCAAAGGATGAAACCCTCAGCAAGCCATGCCGGCGGCATGTACAGACCCAATACGGGCCCTAAGATCAGGAAATCGGTGGTTTTTTGCCGAGTGCAGCTTCGGCACTGGCAAACTGGGCAGCTGCTGCGCGGGGCAGGGTGCGGTGGTGGAAAACGGTATTCGCCCCGTTTGCTGCGGATGACAACGCGACCGTGTGGCAGGCCTGGCAGGCGCTGCAGGATTCGCAGTGGCTGTCTGCGCCATGGGCTTGTTCCCCAGAAGCATGACCCGGGCAGTCGGCTGCACCAGGGTCTGCCTGAGCCATCGCTGCGTCAAGGGAAAAAACCGCTGATGCGCTTTCCAGGTGGACTTTGTCAGCTATAGATTTCGTAGCGGTTTGGTGCGTTTGCTGTGCCGGGGAAGAAGCCATGCCGGTTGCCATGGCGTCGCTGACCCAGCCGCGCAAAGGCAGCAGGGCAATCAGGACAAGGAACAACAATCGGCGCATGAAAAATTAGGAGGCAAGCGCTTGTTAAAAGTTCCCCGGGCTTTTGGAGATCGGCCAAAACAGCCTTAAAAATGATCTTCTCCACTGGGCCTGCGCACTGCCAAGGGTTCTTCACGCACGCCGTGCAGCGATTTTTGGCTACAAACCAGGGTTGTCTTCTGTGACAGTCTTCACTGCCAAAGCGCTTGTGCCCAGGGTTCGGGTGCGTGCAGCGGCAGCTGGCGATCAAAAACTCTTTTTACATTTTCCCTTACAGAAAGCAAGCATCCATGACATCACAATCCCAGCCCGCCCGAGCCATGCCGGCCGCCATTGCGCTGTGTGCCGCGCTGCTGCTGCCTATCGCGCAGGCCCAGGCGCCGGCCAGTTCCGGTCCCGGCCCGATGCAGGGCAGTCAAGACCCATCGTCGTCCATGGCCAGCGGCATGGGCATGAAGGACATGAAGGACATGAAAGCCATGGACATGCCCGCCATGATGAAGGGCAACCACGACATGATGTCGGCGGTGCAGATGACCGGCAAGCCCGATGTCGATTTTGCCCTGATGATGCGCGTTCACCACCAGGGCGCCATTGACATGGCCCAGGCCCAGCTGCGCGATGGCAAAGCGCCTGAAATGCGCAAACTGGCCAAGGACATCATTGCCGCGCAGAAAAAAGAAATTGCCCAGCTCGACAGGTTCCTGGCAAAAAACGGCCAGCCAGCCGCCAAGGCGAGCCAGTAGCCAGCGGGCAAAACCCGTCTGGACGAGCCCCCGGCGGCATGGAAGCGCCTTGGCCGGATCGCCCGAGGCACCCGGCGGGACCAGCAGGCAATCAGGCGCTGTTTGACGGCAAAAAGGGATGGTGGTGCAATTCAGGCAACGCTTGTCAGCTCATAAAAAGTGAGCGCTTGCAAAGCGTCCCCCAGGTGACTCGGCTCGGGAGCTTCCCCAATGTGTATTTTTCAATCTCCGGCTAGCCTGTAGGGCCTATGTTGTCTGGAGCCTTCCTTGTCCCTTATCACCACCACCGAGCAGCCCGTGGCCAGTGCGCAGGTCAGGCACGATCTGCACCACAAGTTCTGGCCCAAACGCCTGCCGCTGAGTATCACGCCGCCGCAAACGTCGCTGTGGCACAACCTGGCCGTCAGCGCGCTGCGCTTTCCCGGCAAGCCGGCGCTGGTATTTTTTAACCAGACGCTGACCTATGGCGAAGTGCTGCAGCAGGCCGAGCGCCTGGCGGCAACGCTGCATCGCCTGGGCGTGCGCAAGGGCGACCGGGTGCTGCTCAATCTGCAAAACTGCCCGCAGTGGGTGATTGCCCACTTTGCTGTTCTGCGGGTCGATGCGGTTGTGGTGCCTGTCAACCCGATGAACCGGGCTGAAGAGCTCAAGCACTACATCACCGATCCGGATGTCAAGCTGGCCATCACCGCCGCCGACCTGGCGGCCGAGCTTGGCAAGGCCAATGCCGAACTGCCGCCGGCCAGCCGGCTGGCGCACCTGATCGTCACCCACTACAGCGATGCCATGGCGTCTCCCGCAGCGCCGGGCTCGCAGCCGCAAGATCCGTCCGTCATGCCCGAGGCCTGGCGAGACTGGCTGGGCAGCCGGCATCCGCTGCCCGAGCTCGATGGCGGCGCGGTCATGGCCTGGCCGGACGCGGTGGCGGCCAGCGACATCAGCTACCTTCCCGAACACACCAGCCTGCCCCAGGACCTGGCCGTGCTGCCCTACACCAGCGGCACCACCGGACTGCCCAAAGGCTGCATGCACAGCCATGCCAGCCTGATGCACAACGCGGTCGCCAGCTGCCTGTGGGGCAACAGCACGTTTGAAAACGTGGTGCTGTCGGTCGTGCCGATGTTCCACATCACCGGCATGGTGTCGGTGATGCATGCAGCGATCTACGGCGGCGCCACCCTGGTCATCATGCCGCGCTGGGACCGCGAACTGGCCGGCCGCCTGATCTCCGCCTGGCGCGTGACCCACTGGACCAACATTCCGACCATGGTGATCGACCTGCTGGCCAGCCCGAACTTTGCGAGCTTTGATGTCAGCAGCCTGGTGTACATCGGCGGCGGCGGCGCGGCCATGCCGCAGGCGGTGGCCCAGCGGCTGTGGGAGCAGTACGGCCTGCGCTTTGCCGAAGGCTATGGCCTGACCGAAACCGCCGCGCCGTCGCACAGCAACCCGCCCGACGCCACCAAGCAGCAGTGCCTGGGCGTGCCTTTTCTCAGCACCGACGCGCGCATCATCGACCCTTTGAGCCTTGAGGAACTGCCGCAGGGCGAGCAGGGCGAAATCGTCATGTCCGGGCCGCAGAATTTTTCCGGCTACTGGAAAAACGCCGAGGCCACCGCCGCCGCCTTCATCGAGCTGGACGGCAAGCGCTTTTTCCGCTCCGGCGATCTCGGCCATATGGACAGCGAAGGCTACTTTTTCCTGACCGACCGGCTCAAGCGCATGATCAACGCGTCAGGCTTCAAGGTCTGGCCGGCCGAGGTGGAGGCGCTGCTGTTTCGCCATCCGGCCATTCAGGAAGCCTGCATCATCTCGACCCGCGACGTCTACCGGGGCGAGTCGGTCAAGGCCGTCGTCGTGCTGCGGGCCAGCGCCAAGGGCCAGGTGCGCGAAGCCGACATCATCGACTGGTGCAAGGACCATATGGCCGCCTACAAATATCCGCGGGTCGTCCAGTTTGTCGATGCGCTGCCCAAAAGCGGCTCGGGCAAGGTGATGTGGCGGGCGCTGCAGGAAGTTGAATCGGCCCGCGCGGCAGATGCGCCGGCCAGCCCAGAGGGCAAGCAGCCTTGAAAAAGCCGCGCGCTGCCAGTAGCGTGGAAAATTAAAGCGAAAACCAGTGCATGTGCCTGCTGCACCGTGTTTTCTAGCTACAAAAAGAAGAGCAAATAACCCGCTCCGTCCGCTGGCAACCCAAGCTGGCTGGCGGCGGCCCAGGCGCCTAGCCGCCGGCGGTCAGCCGGCGCGGCGTGATCTCGACCGAATCGCTGCCGGTGCTCATCCACACCGTGCCGTCCTGCACCGTGATCTGCAGTTGCATGCCGCGCTGGGCCAGTTTGGCCAGGGCCTGGCTTTGCCCCGCCTCGATCTGCCAGACGACCAGGTTGGCCGCGCGCGTCAGCTTGCTGGCAATGCCTTTCCACCAGACCGGCGTGCTGTTGGAAAAGCTGTACACCGTCAGCCGCTCGGCCCGGCCAGCGGCGCGCATCAGGCGCTTGTCGTCCGGCTGGCCAACGTCGATCCAGTGCAGCACGGCTTCGGTGTAGTCCTTGTGCCAGAGCGCTGGTTCGTCGACATCCCACAGGTCCTTGGCAAACTCCAGGTTGCCGCGCTTGTCGTCGCCCTGCACGTTCAGGGCAAAGGCCAGCAGGCGGATCATCATGCGTTCGTCGGTTTCGGACGGATGGCGGGCAATGATGACATTGTGGTCGCCATAGATGCTGCGGTCCATGTCGGCGATCTGCAGCTGGGCTTTGTGAATGGTGGCTTTAATGGCCATGGGGCGGCGTGTCCAGGTATCGAGCTGCGGGCTGCAGGACATGCACCCTAAGCTCTGCGTTAAACCGCCTATTGGAACAGCCTTTGCACGCGCTCAAAAACGCTCAGATGAGTTTTGAATAGATCGATGTCGTCGGCTGGCTCAGGTAGGCGTCAAACACCATGCCGCTGGCGCGCACGAACAGCCGGCCCTTCGGGGTCACGCCGATGGCTTTCGGCTCAATCGTGATCAGGCCGGCGTTCGCGTATTGTTTGAGCAGCTGCAGTTCGCGGCTGAAATAGCGGTTGAAGTCGATGCCGTGGTCGCGCTCGATGGCTTCGATGTCCACCGGCGCGCTGCACATCAGCGTCATGATGATGCCCCGCCTGAGCAAATCTTCCGGGCTCAGGGCAAAGCCTTTCTCGACCGGCAGGGCGCCCTGGTCGAGCTGCCGGTAATAAGCGTTGACGGTGCGCACCGACTGGCTGTAAGAATTGCCGACCTTGCTGATGGCCGACACGCCAAAGCCGATCAGGTCGCATTCGGCCCGGGTGGTGTAGCCCTGGAAATTGCGGTGCAGGGTGTTGTTCAGGCGCGCCTGGTTCAGCTCGTCGTCCGGCTTGGCAAAGTGGTCCAGGCCAATGTAGACATAGCCCGCGTCCAGCAGCCGCTGCATCGACATCAGGAAAATCTGCAGGCGTTCCTCGGCTGTGGGCAACTCGCCGTCATTGATCAGCCGTTGGGCCTTGAAGCGCTGCGGCAGGTGGGCGTAGTTGTACAGCGCGATGCGGTCGGGCGCAATGCGGATCAGGCTGTCCAGCGTGTGGCCAAAGCTTGCCCGGGTTTGCCAGGGCAGGCCGTAGATCAGGTCGGCATTGACCGACTGGAAGCCGGCCTTGCGGCTTTCCTCGACTGCCTTTTCGACCATCTCAAGCGGCTGGATGCGGTTGACCGCTTGCTGCACCGCCGCATCGAAGTCCTGCACGCCAAAGCTGTTGCGGTTAAAGCCCAGCCTGGCCAGCATTGCTAGCGTGCCGCCGCCGACCGTGCGCGGGTCGATTTCGACGCCCAGTTCGGCCTCCAGCGTAAAACTGAAATGCCGCCGCAGCATGGCTATCAGCTGACCCAGCTCATCGGCCGAAAAAAACGTTGGCGTGCCGCCGCCCAGGTGCAGCTGCACCGCCTTGCGGTCAGGTCCCAGCTGGGCGGCGACCAGTGTCATTTCCTTGTCGAGGTAGGTCAAGTACTCGGCAACCCGTCCATGCTCTTTGGTGATGATCTTGTTGCAGGCGCAAAAGTAGCACAGCGATTCGCAAAACGGCAGGTGCACATAAATCGACAGCGGCGGGTTGTCCAGCCTGCCGTTGCGCTGCACCAGATGGTCGCGGTATGCCTGCTCGGTAAAGCCAGTGTGAAAGCGGTCTGCCGTCGGGTACGAGGTATAGCGCGGCCCGAGCGTGTCGAACCTGCGTATCAGGGCTTCGGACAGTTCAATGTCGGGCGAGGATAATGTCATGTTCAGGTCCAGGCAAGAGCAGGAGAAAGTTGTGTGCAGTCAGGCGCTGCCGGGTAAATCGCCTTCAAGCGGGCTGTGAGCCGGAGACACGGGCAACAGCACGGAAATACTTTGAACTGCGTCTGTTTGCCCGGCGCGCGATTGGAATTTTCAAAGGTGACCTCATCAAAGGTGACCTTATCCTACGCCTTGCGGACAGGCAAGCTGCTACAACCTGGCAGTCGATGGGCCGAAACAAGACCCAAAAAATCAGGCACATGGGGTAAATGCCGCCAAGCAGCAGCGCTGCCGGCTTGCCGAGATCAAAATGCACGATTCAATTCAACCCAGCTAAAAATTACCAAGGAAAACATGAAGGCAATCTGGAATGGCGCTGTCATTGCGCAAAGCGACCACACCGTCGTGCTGGAGGGAAATCACTATTTCCCCGAAAGTTCGCTCAACCGCGACCACCTGACATTCAGCAACCATCACACCATGTGCTCATGGAAAGGCCAGGCCAGCTATTACTCGGTGCTGGTCAATGGCGAGATGAACACCGATGCGGCCTGGTACTACCCCGAGCCCAAGCCGGAGGCAGAAAACATCAAGGGACACATTGCCTTCTGGAAAGGCGTGAAGATCGAGGCTTGAGCCGGTGCCGGGCCGGCCAGAGCACCCAGCGCAACGAGCGCAACGAGCGCCGGAATCATTTTGCAAGGCAAGGAAACGCCCGCATGTTCAAGCAAGTTTTGGTTCCGGTTGATGGCTCGGCCACGGCCGGCAAGGCGATCGACAAGGCCGCGGCAATTGCGCTGGCTTTTCAAAGCGCGGTGACGGTGATCCATGTGATTGACCCGTTTGCCGCTGCTGGCGGCGCCGCTGGCCCGGCTGGCTGCCCTGGAGCCGCTGCCGATGCAGCCAATGCGGTCATCAGCAATGCCCGCGAGGCTTTTGAAGCCTGCGGCGTGGCGGTCAAATCCTCGGTTGTCGAGGGCTCTTCGGTGTACCAGGCCATCCTGGAGGCCGCCGAGACCCTGGATGCCGACTTGGTGGTGATGGGCTCGCATGGTCGCCGGGGACTTGAAAAACTTGTTCTTGGCAGCGTGACTGCCCAAGTGCTGTCGCATGCCCATTGGGCGGTCCTGGTGGTGCGTGACTAGGCCGTCAGTGATTTTTTGCCCTGCCCGACGCGCCACCTGTCTGCCCGGCGCGCCTGCTGAACCCAGTGTTCTGGCCAGTATGCAGAGCGATGCGTAATTGGTTTTCAAAGGAGTTTTTATGGAATTGCTGAACCATGACCTGGCCCATGAGTTTCCCGAGTATTTGGAGAAAATGAGCCATCTCAGGGCCTCCGATGCGCATTTTTCGACCCTGTTCGCGAGCTACGACGCCCACAACCAGGCGATCACCCAGTGCGAGCAGGGCAAGGCGGCCGTGGCCGACGACGAGCTCGAAGTGCTGAAAAAAAAGCGCCTGGATGTCAAGGACGAGATTTACCAGATTTTGAAAGCAGCCTAGCGCCGCGCCGCTGCCCGCGCGTCGGCCATGTGGTGGGAAGGTCCGCATCCGGCGCCGCTCGCAGTGACAATGTCCAGCGCTATGAGCGCTTTGCCGGCCGCTGGCGCGGAGATGTTGTCTGACCGCAGCGCTGGCAAGCGCGCCCTTGTGAACCCGATCAAGGCTTTTGCAGCGTGCCAGAGTTTGAAGAAATGCGCGCCCGTCAGGCTGCTTGTGTCGCGTCAGGCACAAACTGCCGGTTCTTGCTGGCCAGCGCCGCGCCGCGCATCACTGCATCCCTTGCCGGGGATTCAGCCTGGGCTGCGGTCCGCGCCTTGCGCTGCACGCCACCGGCAACGCGATCTTCCGACACTTAGCGCCTGACGCGACACCTAGCTCCGGACGTCGGCAACCGGCTGGCTGCCAAAGTCGGGCCGCGCCAAGTACGCCAGCACAGCGCGGGCGGCCTCGTCAGGCGACGCCAGGCGCCCGTCGGATTTGAGCTGCTCGAAGGCGGGTCGGTCGGGAAAGTCCGCCGGGTCTGCGCTGCGCAAATGGTCCTGCATGCCGGTGTCGATCACGCCGGGCGCGAGCGAGCAGATTTTCGCGCCGCCGGGTTGGCGCGCTTCTTCGAGCGCCAGGCAGCGGCTGAAGTGGTCCATGCCGGCCTTGGCTGCGCAGTAAGCGGCCTGCGACGCCATGGGCCTGCGCCCCAGGCCTGAAGAAATGTTCAGCACCTTGCGCTCGCCCGGCCAGGTCTGGGTCGCCCGCAAGAACGCTGCGCTGAGCATCATCGGCGCCTCCAGCCCAACCCGCAGTGCCTGAGCCAGGTCAACCGGCAGGGTCTGGCTCAGCGGCCCGATGTGGGTGATGATCCCGGCGTTGTTGATGAGCGTTGCACTCGCCCAGCGGGTGGCCGGCTGGGCGCCGAGCCACTGTTCCAGCCGGACAGAGAGCGGGCCGCTGTCTGCCAGGTCATGGCGCCACTGCAGCAAGGTGGCGCCGGCTTCCTGCGCCGGCTGCACAAGCGCTGGCTGTTCCGAGCGCGAGATGCCCACCAGGGTGTGGCCGGGCATCAAAAGCTGGCGCGCCATGGACAGGCCCATGCCGCGCGAGGCGCCGGAAAGAATGTAGAGGTGTTGCAGCATGGCCTGCATGGTAGCGCCAGGCCTGAGACCCTGCACCCGGGTCAAAACGCGGGCGGGCTTTCAAAGTACAGCGCTGCATGGCTGAGCGGATGCACCAGCCGCAAGGCGCTGGCATGCAGCAAGAGACGGGCCGAACGCGCCCGAGCGGTTGGTGGCCCATACAGCGCGTCGCCCAGAATCGGGTGGCCCAGCGCCAGCAGGTGCACCCGCAGCTGGTGGGAGCGACCCGTGACCGGCTCCAGTTCGACGCGGCTGCTGTTGGCTGCCGTGTCGACTGCCACAGTTCTCCATCGGGTCTGGCTGGGCTTGCCAGCGGCGACATCGATGATGCGCAGCGGCCGGCGCGGCCAGTCCAGCGCGATCGGCAGGTCGATCAGTCCCCAGCCATCCGGCTGCTGCGCGGGCGCCAGGCAGCCCGCCACGACCGCCAGGTAGCGCTTGTGGATTTCCCGGCGTTCAAACAGGCGGTTCAGGGCGCGCTGCATGGTGATGCCCCGGGCCATCAGCAGCAGGCCCGAGGTGGCCATGTCAAGCCGGTGCACCACCAGCGCATCGGGAAAACATGCCTGGACCCGGGCGCTCAGGCAGTCCTGCTTGTCGGCGCCTCGGCCGGGCACGCACAGCAGGCCGGCTGGCTTGTCAAGAACCAGCAGGTCGTGGTCCTCATGAATGATCTGGATGCCCTGGGAGCAGCTCAAGGCTTTGGCGGCGGAAAGTTGTGAATCGCCGGGCTGGCGCGTCGGATGTCGCGCAGCATGAACAGGTAAAGGCTTTCGACCTTCTCGCGCGCCCACGGCGTTTTTCGCAGGAACTTCAGGCTCGACGCCACGCTGGGCTCGCTGGTGAAACAGCGAAGGGGGATGCGCTGCCCGAGGCCTGCCCAGCCGTAATGGGCCGCCAGCGCGACCACCAGCGTCTCCAGTGTGAGGCCATGCAGGGGATTGCCCGGCTGCGCCGCAGCGGGCGCCGCATCGGTCAATGGATTTTTGGAAGCATCCGCAGACAACGCCAGTGCCTGCTTATTTGTTTTTCAGCTTGCCGCGCACCGGCACCTGCGTGACCACTGTTGGACGAACCGCATCGGGTGACACCAGTTTTGGCGGCGAGGTGTCTTTTTTGGGTTTCTTGACCATTTTGTCGTTGTTTTGCTGACCTTTTGCCATGGCGTTTCTCCAGTATGTTGAGGCGTGATTATCGGTGCAACTTTACCGGGCGGCCGACCTGCCGGTCAATCATTTCGGCAGCAGCGCGGCCCTGCTTTTACGCGCTGTGCTCGCCACCCAGGCTGAGCGCAAAAGCGCCGGAAAGCGGCTTTTCCCCGAACGGGATGTGCAGCGGGCCGGCAGGGTTGCCAGCGGCGCTGCGCTCCCTAAGCAGAAACCCCGATGAAGTGCGGCAGAAAATCGGCTGGCCTGAAACTGCTTTGCAAGGCTGAAACCGTGATGAGTTTGTAGGGTTGTTGTTCTTTTTTAGCCTGGAGACGCAACGAAAAAACAAAGTCAGGTCCCTG
>JACMQR010000247.1 GCA_014376885.1 Polaromonas sp. | reverse complement strand
GCCGTGTCACTTTTCAAATCCGCCTCCACCGTTTCCCTGTTCACCCTGCTGTCCCGAATCACTGGCCTGGCGCGGGAGTTGCTGATTGCCTCGTCCTTCGGCGCCAGCGCCCTGACCGACGCGTTCAATGTCGCCTTTCGGATTCCCAACCTGTTTCGCCGCCTGTTTGCCGAAGGCGCTTTCAGCCAGGCCTTCGTGCCGGTGCTGGCGGCCAACAAGGCGCAGCACGGGGACGCGGAAACCAAGCTGGTCATCGACCGGGTAGCTTCGCTGCTGGCCTGGGTGCTGGTGCTGACCTGCGTTGCCGGCTCGCTGGCCGCGCCGCTGCTGGTCTGGGCCATGGCCAGCGGCCTGCAGCAAGAGCCGCGCGGCTATGCGGCGGCGGTGGTCATGACGCGCTGGATGTTTCCATACATCGCCTTCATGTCGCTGGTGGCGCTGTCGTCGGGCGTGCTCAACACCTGGCGACGTTTTGCGGTGCCGGCGGCCACGCCGGTGCTGCTCAATGTGTCGATGATCTTTGCGGCCTGGCTGGGCGCGCCCTGGTTTGGCACGCTGGGCATCGAGCCGGTGTATGCCCTGGCGGTTGGCGTGATGGTCGGCGGCGTGCTGCAGCTGGGCGTTCAGGTGCCGGCGCTGGCCAGGCTCGGGCTGCTGCCGAAAATCCGCGTCACTCCGTCCGCATTGCGCACGGCCTGGGCGGACCCGGCCAGCAAAAACATTGCCAAGCTGATGCTGCCGGCCTTGCTGGGCGTGAGCGTGGCGCAAATCTCGCTGCTCATCAACACGCAGATCGCCTCGCATCTGGCGCCCGGCAGCGTCAGCTGGCTGACCTATGCCGACCGGCTGATGGAGTTTCCCACCGCCATGCTGGGCGTGGCCATCGGCGTGGTGCTGACGCCGCAACTGGCGGCGGCCAGCGGCGCGGGCGACGCGGCCCGGTATTCGGCCATGCTTGATTGGGGCCTGCGCATCGTCGTGCTGCTGGCCGTGCCGTGCGCGGTGGCCTTGCTGACATTTTCCGAGCCGCTGGTGGCAACGCTCTACCACTATGGCGCATTCACCGCCCAAGACGTGCAGCAGACCACCCGCGCGCTGATGGGCTACGGCGCCGGGCTGCTCGGGCTGGTGGCCATCAAGGTGCTGGCGCCGGGCTTTTATGCCCAGCAAAACATCAAGACACCGGTGCAGATTGCCGTGGCCGTCCTGGTGATCACCCAGCTGCTCAACCTGGCGCTGGTGCCGTATTTTCAGCATGCCGGGCTGGCGCTGGCCATTGGCATCGGCGCGCTGATCAATGCGCTCAGCCTGCTGGTCGGGCTGATCCGGCGCGGCAGCTACCGGCCGGCGCCGGGCTGGGTGCTGTTTGGCCTGCAGGTGTTTGCCGCCAGCGCGCTGCTGGCGGTGTTTTTGCTGTGGGCCGCGACGGCTGTCAACTGGACCGGCCTGAAGCCGCTCTATTTTCAGCGAATAAGTCTTCTGGCGCTTGCCTTGTCTACATCGGGTGCTATCTATTTTGTAGTTCTCCGGATTGCCGGCCTAAAGGTGCGCCAGCTGCTGCGGCGCTGATGGCTTGGGGCCGCGGCAGATGCTTCTTGGCAAAATAGCCAAGTTATTGTGTTTCCCGGCAGACACCGGGCAGCGGTTTGTGAGAAAGTAGCGCCATGCCATTAAATCTCGCCGTCCCGTCACCCTTGCAGTATTTTTCCAGTCTGGTCGAAAGCGACGCGCAATTTCCCCTGCTGGAAGCGGCGATCAGCCTGGCACAGGACGAATACCCCGACCTCGATGTCGAGCAGGTGCTGGGCGATGTCGACCAGTTGCTGGCGCGCATCAAGCGCCGCCTGCCGGGCGACGCGCCCGATTTGCAGCGCCTGCGCGCGCTCAACCAGTTCTTCTTCCGGGACCTGGGTTTTGGCGGCAACGTCAACGACTACTACGACCCCGACAACAGCTACCTGAACACCGTGCTGCGCACCCGGCGCGGCATCCCGATCACGCTGGCCGTGCTGTGGCTGGAGCTGGCGGTGGGCTTGAGCCTGAATGCGCGCGGCGTGGCGTTTCCGGGGCATTTCATGGTCAAGGTCAACCTGCCCAAGGG
>JACMQR010000246.1 GCA_014376885.1 Polaromonas sp. | reverse complement strand
TGCTGACCAAGCCCGACGTGCTGATCCTGGATGAAGCCACCGAAGGCCTGGCGCGGTTGGTCGCCCGGGAAATCTGGCGCATCTGCCAGCTGGTGCGGGACACCGGCATCAGCAGCGTGATCGTCGACAAGAACTGGCGCCAGGTCAGCCAGATCACCGACCGCAATGTGATTCTGGTCAAGGGCGAAGTGGTGTTTGAAGGCAGTTCACAGGCGCTGCGTGACCGGCCGGCGTTGCTCCAGCAATTCCTCGGAGTCTAAGCCGGCGGCCCACCCGGCGGCTGCCACCCGTTCAGCCTGATGACACCGCTCCTGCCGCATTCCGGCGCTGCTGCACAAATGCCGGCAGTCCCTCCAGCAAACGCCGGCCATAAGCCGTGTTCACCAGCCGGCGGTCGTAGCAATAAACAAAAGCGCGGTCGGTTTCAAGGCGAATCGCCCGTCCAGCCCACTGCGCCAGCCGGACGGCCGTGGCCGGCACCACCAGTTCACTGAACGGGTCCCGACCCACCGAACGCAGCCACTCGGCGCGTGCCTCGCCCACCGGATCGTCAGGCGGAGCAAACGGCAGCTTGGCAATGAACACTGATTCGCACAGCTGGCCCGGCAAGTCCAGGCCTTCACCGAACGACTGCATGCCAAAAATAACCGATGCGGCGCCGGCCTCGACGCGCGCGCGATGGCGGCTGAGCAGCAGCGCGCGCGGCAGTTCGCCCTGGACCAGCACCGTCTCGCGCAGTGCGCCCGCCAGCGCCGCCACCGCCACGCGCATCTGCTCGCGCGAGGTGAACAGGCACAGCGCGCCGTGTTCGACCAGTGCCAGATCGCCCAGCAGCGACTTGACCATTTCAGCGGTGAAGGTTTCGGCGTGCCGGGGATCGGCCACGGTTTCCACCGTCACAAAGCGTCCCTGGCGGGCATAGTCGAACGGGCTGGCCACCGCCAGCGAACTCGCCGCCGGATCCCGGTCCAGGCCGGATTCACGCAGGTAGAAGTCGAACTTCCCGCAGCTGGTCAGCGTGGCCGAGGTGACCACCGCTGCCCGAACGCGCGACCAGAAATGCTGCCGCAGCGTGCTGCCGGGCAGGATCGGGCTGGCATGCGCCTTGATGACCACCAGCCCGCTGTCCAGCCCGCTGTGGCCGGTTTCAAAGGTGAACCATTTGGCCACCGGCACGCTTTTCTGGTCATTTTCCTGCTCGCTTTCGGCGGCCTTGAGCAGCAGCTCGGTGGTGGCCTGCACCTTTTCCAGCCGTGGCGACAGCATGCCCAGCTGGGCATACAAAATCGACAGCCGCCGCGCCTCGTCGGGCTGGTCGCGCATGGCGCTGCGCAGCGCTTTGGCAATCGAGCTGAGCACCGCCAGAAGGCTCTCGGCCAGGGCGTTGAGCAGGCGAAGCGGCTCGTCCAGCGCGTCGGGCAAGATGCCGTGCGGCAGCCGAAAGCGCACCGGCCCAGGCCGGGCGCCGGCATCCTTGAACGCCGGGCCATGCAGGTCCATCAGCAGCCGGCCCAGGTCCGTCGTGCCTTGCCTGAGCTGGGCGGCCAGGCGCGGCGCGTCGGCCGATTCGGCGATGCTCATCAGGCCGCCGATGCGCCGCGCCCGGTTGCCCAGGGTTTCCAGCCAGAGGGTGCGGCTCAGGTCCATCGAGGCGGCGAAATGCTCCAGGGCGACGGCCGGCAGGTGATGCCCCTCGTCAAGCACCAGCAGGCAGTTGTCCAGCTCGGGAAGCATGCGCGAGCCGAGCGAGGACATCAGCAGGTCATGGTTGACGACAATCACCTGCGCCCCGACCAGCTCCTTGCGCTTTTCGTAGTAGGTGCACTGGCCAAACACCGGGCAATGCTTGCCGGTGCACGAACTGGCCTCGGCCGCCACAGGCGACCACAGATCCGATTCGGGCGGCTGCGCCAGGCTGTCGCGGTCGCCATCCCAGGCGCCGCTGGACAGATCACGCGCCAGCAAGGCATAAAACACGGATCGCGCCTCCATGACATGCAGCGGTGCAGCAGCGGCCAGCTCGTCGGCAAACAGGTCATCGTCGGTTTCGTCGCCGTCGCCATCGCCGGCATGGCGCGACAGCTTGAGCTTGCAGACATAGCGGCCGCGCCCCTTGGCCAGGCCGAAGCGAAAAGCCTGCGGCATCAGCGCGGCCAGCGCCGGCAGGTCCTTATTGACCAATTGCTCCTGCAGGGCAACGGTGGCCGTCGAGATCATCACCCGGGTGTTGCGCGCCAAAGCGGCCGCGATGGCTGGCGCGCAATAGGCCAGCGACTTGCCCACGCCGGTGCCGGCCTGGACCACGGCAATCGCACGGATGGGTTCGTCGCCATCGTCCTCGACGCGGCCCAGCGTGGCGGCGCTGAAGGTGTCGGCGACTTTTTGGGCCATCAACCGCTGGCCGGGCCGGTCGCGAAACGAGCCGGAAGCATCCACGGCGTGGTCGAAGGCTTCCAGGGCCAGCCGGGCAATATGTTCAGGAAGCATAGGGGGGTCAGTCAGGGTCAGGCGCGGCGAATGCCAAAAGGACGGTGAGTTTACCGTGCGCCTTTTTTCAGGCATGCAGCAGGGGGCGCAATTCACGCACGGCGCCCTGCCGCAGCGCCAGCAGGTCGCGCCGCCGGGCGTCGGCCGTCATCCGCCGGGGCAAGGTCAACCCGTTGAGCGCCGCCACGGCGTCAGGAACAGCAGCAAAAAAACAGGCGTTGGATCAACCCTTGCGCGATCATTGCCCCTGAATGCCAATCCTTGATTGCTACTGGCCAGCGCATGCCTCTAAGTCAGCGCTTGCCGAAGCACCCAGCGTGAAATAAAACGTGGCGCCACAGCCCGGCGCTGACTCGGCCCAGACTTTCCCGCCGTGGCGCGCGACGATTCGGTGCACGCTGGCCAGGCCAATGCCGGTTCCCGCAAACTCCGACACACTGTGCAGCCGCTGAAAGGGTGCAAAAAGCTTGTCGGAATAAGCCATGTCAAAACCAGTCCCGTTGTCCTTGATGGCGTAAACCGTCTGGCCGTCCGGACCGGCTGCGCTGGAAAAGGTGATGTGGACTTGCGCTTGCTGGCCGCTGAATTTCCAGGCGTTGCCTAGCAGGTTGTCCAGGCCCTGGCGCAGCAGGTGCGGATCGCCTTGCACCACCAGCCCTGGCTGGATGTCCATCTCGACCAGCCGGTCAGGCTCGCGCTCCGAGCAAGCGTTCAGCACCTCCCGGGCCATGGCGCTCAGATCGACTTTTTCAGGGCGCAGAGCGGTTCGGGAAACATGGCCCAGCAGCAGCAAGGCGTCAATCGAGGCACCCATCTGCTGCGTGCCTGCACTGATGCGGGCAAGGTAGTGCAAAGAGCGCTCCGTCGCCGTGTTTTTGACCACCTCCCGGTGGAGCAAATTGCTGAAACCGGCAATGCTGCTCAAGGGTGTGCGCAAATCGTGCGACACCGAATAGGCAAACGCCTGCAGGTCCTGGTTGGACGACTCAAGCTGCGCCATGCGCTCCTGCGCCTCCTCGTACAGCCCCGCATTGAGATTGTGGGTTTCTTCCAGGGCTTGCATTCGAACATCGCCAAAGGTTTTCAGGCGCAGTAAATTTCGAACTCTCAGCCACAGCTCCTTGCGGTCCACTGGCTTGGTCAAGAACTCCTCCACGCCGGCGCCCAGAGCGGCCAGGCGCGCATCGCGGTCGATGAGGGCCGTCACCATGATGATGGGAATGTTCGAGGTGCTGCTGTCGGCTTTGAGGATCGCCGCCAGTTCATAGCCGTCCATGCCAGGCATCATGATGTCGAGCAGGATCAGGTCTGGCGAATGCGCCGCGATGGCCTTCAGGGCGTCCTCCCCGTTGGCCGCTGTCAGTATGCGATAGCCTTCGGGCCACAGCAGGGTTTCAAGCACCTTGCGGTTCTGGGCTTCATCATCGACGATGAGAATGGTCTGCACAGCAGCGAAAGTCATATAAAAAGTAAGTTAGTTTTCTGGACGGCCAGCTTGAGCTTGCAGCGCCGTCTTTGCCAACAGGGCGTCGATGGCCGAATACAGCTCTTGGTAGCGCAACGGTTTGGCGATATATGCCTCGCAACCGGCCGACTGGCTTTTTTCGCGGTCGGCCTTCATGGCCATCGCCGTCAGGGCGATGACCGGAATGCCAGCGATGACCGGGTCTTTTTTCAGCAGAGCCGTGGCCGTCAGGCCGTCCATGCCGGGCAACTGGATGTCCATCAAAATCAGGTCAGGCTGGTCAGCGCGCGCCCGCATCAAGCCGGTTTCGGCGTCGTTGGCGCA
>JACMQR010000245.1 GCA_014376885.1 Polaromonas sp. | reverse complement strand
ATTGCGTATCCGGTGGAGGAAATCACGATAGCCGGCAACCTGCGCGACATGCTGCTGGGCATCCAGGCGGTCGGCGCCGACACCTACAACTATGGCGCCAAAACCGTCGGCTCGATCCTGGTCAACCGGATGAAAGTGGCTGGCAGCTGAGCCCGGCGCCCAGCCCGGCACGTCAACCGGGAGTTGGCCTTCGGGAAAAGAATAAGTTACAAATGTCATGACTTTTCCACCACATCTGTAAAAAATCTGTATTTTTTGCTGCCAAATCCTTCTGCCGGGCTGTCATTGTTTTCAGGAAGCCTTAGGCGGCGGTAAAAAATATAAGCTCCGCTCCGCACACGTGTGCGAATTTCAGGAGACGGATTTGACGGTAAAACACCTGCTGGCGACCAGCATTGCTACCCTTTTTCCCTTGCTTTGCCTGGCGCAAGGCGGTACCGGCGCAGGCACTGCGGCGGCTCTTCCCGTGAAATCCAGCGTCCAGGCGCTGTTCCCCTGGCAGGTGCCGTCGCCCCGACTTGCCGCCGAAGCCTATTTCACCAACTTGCAAAACAATGCGCGCATCGAAACGCCGTTTCGCCTGACGTTCGGCTTGTCAAACGGCTGGGGCCTGGCACCCATCAGCGTTCCGGTCGGCGGAAAAAGCGGTCACCATCACCTGCTGGTGAACCGGGATCTGCCGCTCGATTTCAAAAAATCCCTGCCGTTCGACGACCAGTACATCCACTTCGGCAAAGGGCAGATGGAAACCGTGTTGACGCTCGAGCCGGGCACCTACACCTTGCGCCTGCTGCTGGCCGATGACAAGCACCTGCCGCATTTTGTCTACAGCAAGCCGCTGCAGGTCACGGTCACCCGCAAGAATGCCAGCCCCGACCCGGCTGCCCCGGGCGTGAAGGCCATCAGCCTGCCCAACCTGGCTGGCGATGCCCGGGTCAAGCGGCCATTTGGTGTGCAGTTCCACGCCTCCGGGCTGAATGTGGCCCACCTGAGCCAAAAGCAAAAAGACACCGGCCATTTCCGCCTGACCGTCAGCCCGCAAGGCAGTGGCAAGCCGGTGGAAATGGAGTTCGCCCAGGGCCAAACCGAGGTCTGGCTGGCGCCGCCGGCAGGCGCCTACCTTCTCAGGCTGGACTTCATGGACAACGCCAGCACGGGCAAGACGCTGGCCAGTGCGGTGTCCGCCGCAGTCAACGTCGAATAAGCTGGCTCAGCCGGCCAGTGCGGCCTTCACCGCTGCCGACACCTGGCCCATGTCGGCTTTGCCGGCCAGCTGGGTTTTTACCGCGCCCATGACCCTGCCCATGTCGGCCGGGCCCACGGCACGGCCCAGCTCGGCGGCCAGCGCGGCCACGATGGCCTTGACCTCGGCCGTGACTTCGCCAGCGCTCAGGCGGGCCGGCAGGTAGGCCTGCAGCACCAGCAGCTCGGCCTGTTCCTTGTCGGCCAGGTCCTGGCGGGCGGCTTTTTCAAAGGCCTCGATCGAGTCCTTGCGCTGCTTGATCAGCTTGTCGACGATGGCCACCGCCATGACGTCATCGACCACCACGCGTTCGTCGACTTCCTTTTGCTTGATGGCCGACAGCAGCAGGCGGATGGTGCCCAGGCGCTCGCTGTCCTTGGCGCGCAAGGCGGTCTTCATGTCTTCGGTGATCTGTTCTTTGAGGGTCATGGCGGTGCTTTGGAAAAATTGCGGAGAATGGAGAAGATCAGGGGCGAAAAACAAAAAAGCCCGCAGAGCGTCCTCTTGCGGGCTTGGGCT
>JACMQR010000244.1 GCA_014376885.1 Polaromonas sp. | reverse complement strand
CATAGTCTCCAATGTCTGTGCACTGTTTTCTGGATGCACGATTTGGACCATTTCGACCTTGTCAAACTGGTGCTGGCGGATCATGCCGCGCGTATCGCGGCCGTAGCTGCCGGCTTCCGAGCGAAAGCACGGCGTGTGGGCGGTCAGCATCAGCGGCAGCTGGGCTTGCGGCAGCACTTCATCGCGCACGAAATTGGTCAGCGGCACCTCGGACGTCGGAATCAGGTACAACGCGGCATTTTCGGCCTGACCCTCCTGGCCACCTTTTTTGGCGGCGAACAGGTCCTCCTCGAACTTGGGCAGCTGGCCGGTGGCGCGCAGCGAGTCGGCGTTGACGATATAGGGCACATAACATTCGGTGTAGCCATGCTCGGCCGTCTGCACGTCGAGCATGAATTGCGACAGCGCACGGTGCAGGCGCGCCAGCGGGCCTTTGAGCACGGTGAAACGCGAACCGGTCAGCTTGGCGCCCAGCTCGAAATCCAGCCCGAGCGCCTGGCCCACGTCGACATGGTCCCTGGGCGTGAAGGTCAGTGCGGCAGGCGCGCCGCCCAGGCCTTCGACCGGGCTCCATTTGCGCACTTCGACATTGCCCGCCTCACCCACGCCGAAGGGCACGCTGTCGTGCGGCAGATTGGGAACGGCCAGCAGCAGCGCCTGCAGTTCAAGCTGAATCTGGTCCAGCCGGACAGCCGATGCTTCAAGTTCGGCTTTGGAATGGCTGACCAGCTCCATCAAGGCACTGGCATCTTCAGCCCTGGACTTGAGCTGACCGATCTGTTTGGACAGCGTGCCGCGCTGGCTTTGCAGCGCTTCGGTGCGGATCTGCACCGCCTTGCGCTCGGCTTCAAGCGCCTGGAAGGCCTCGACGTTGAGAAAAATTTGCGGGCTTTTGCGCGTTTCCAGGCGGGCGATGGCCGAAGGCAGGTCTTTGCGGAGCAGGTTGATATCTAACATGGAGTCGATTGTATTTTGTGCCGCATGGCAGCCGGTTCAGTTCAGGCTGGCGGGATCGAGGTTGGCACCGCAAATGATCAGGCAGACGGTTTCGTCCGGCTGCGGCGCATAGCAGCCGCTTTGCAATGCGGCCAGCGGCAGGGCGGCGGCCGGCTCGACGGCGAGCTTGAGCTCTTTCCAGAACCACAGTTGCGCCGCCCGGATGGCTTCGTCGGTCAGCAGCAGCGCATCGCGCACCTGCGCCTGGCTCACCTCCCAGGCCAGGTGGCCAATGCGCCGGGCGCCCAGCGAGTCGGCGGCAATGCCGCTGACCGCCACGTCCACCGGCTGGCCGGCTTCGCGCGCCCGGAATAAAGCGGGCGCCAGTTCGGGCTCCAGCGCCACCACGCGGCTGCGCTGCCCGAACCAGCTGGCCACGCCGCCCATCAGGCCGCCGCCGCCGACGCTGACCAGCACCGAGCCGGGCAAGCCGCCCTGCGCCTCGATCTCCAATGCCATCGTGCCGGCGCCCACCAGCACTTCGGGCTGGTCATAGGCATGGGTGAGCAGTGCGCCGGTTTCCTGCTGGCGCGCCAGGCAGGCCTGCAGCGCGTCGGCATAGGCCGCGCCGCCCACCACCACGCGCGCGCCCAGGGCGGCAAGCCGGGCGCGCTTGGCCAGGCTGGAGATTTCCGGCACGAACACCTCGCAGGGCACGCCCAGTTCCTTGGCCGCTGCCGCCGTGGCAATGCCCGCATTGCCGCCCGACGCGACGATCACGCCGCTGGCCGGAATCGGGTTGGACAGCAGGCGGTTGAGCATGCCGCGCGCCTTGAAGCTGCCGCCGGTCTGCAGATGCTCGAGCTTGAGCCACACCTCATGGCAATTGACGCCCAGCGCCCGGCCGGGCAGCTTCCACAGCGGAGTTTGAAGAATAAAGTGGCTGTAGTGCACATCGAACGTGCGCTTACAGCTCTCAATTTTGTAGCGGTCGATCTGCATCGCCGGTCAGCTCGACTGGTGCAGCTGGCTGCTTTCGACATCGAGCTGCTGGCCATGCGCGTCGAGCCTGAGGCCCTTGGGCAAGGGAAACTTGATGGTTTCCTCGACGCCGTCCATTTTGCGCACCGACACCGCACCCAGCGCCTTGAGACGGTCGATGACCTGCCTGACCAGAATTTCCGGCGCCGACGCGCCGGCGGTCAGGCCGACGCGGTTCTTGCCGCCAAACCAGGCCTCCTGCAGCTCGCTGGCGTCGTCGACCATGTAGGCCTCGGTGCCGAGCTTGGCCGCCAGCTCGCGCAGGCGGTTGCTGTTCGAGCTGGTCGGGCTGCCGACGACGATCAAAATATCGACCTGCGGGCTGAGCAGCTTGACCGCATCCTGGCGGTTCTGGGTGGCGTAGCAGATGTCTTGCTGCTTGGGCTCGCGCACCCGGGGAAAGCGTGCCTTGATGGCGGCGCTGATTTCGGCGGCATCGTCGACGCTCAGGGTGGTTTGCGTCACCACCGCCAGGCGCTCGGTTTGCAGCGGCGCGATGCGCGCCACGTCGGCCACGTCCTCGACCAGGTGGATGCCGCTGTCGAGCTGGCCCATGGTGCCTTCGACCTCGGGGTGGCCCTTGTGGCCGATCATGATGAACTCGTAGCCTTCCTTGTGCAGCTTGGCGACTTCCACATGCACCTTGGTAACCAGCGGGCAGGTGGCATCGAAGATCCTGAAGCCGCGCGCCCGGGCCTCGTCCTGCACGGCGCGGCTGACGCCGTGGGCGCTGAACACCAGCGTCGCATCGGGCGGCACATCGGACAGCGCCTCGATGAAGATTGCGCCCTTGGTCTTGAGGTCGTTCACGACATAGGTGTTGTGCACGATTTCATGGCGCACATAAATCGGCGCGCCAAACTTGGCGAGCGCCCGCTCGACAATTTCAATGGCCCGGTCGACGCCGGCGCAAAAGCCGCGCGGCTCGGCCAGCAGGATTTCTTCAAGTCCGGTGTTTGGCATGGTCACAGCACCCCGATGACCTGCACTTCAAACTCCACCGGCTGGCCAGCCAGGGGATGGTTGAAGTCGAACTGCACCGCCGTATTGCTGCCGCTGTTGACCTGCTGCACCGCGCCGGCGTACTGGCCCTGGCCGTCGGGCGTCGGGAACTGCACCACGTCGCCCACGCTGTAGGCTTCGCCGGGGTTGCCCAGCTCGTCGAGCAGCTTGCGCGCCACCCACTGCACCAGCTCCGGATTGCGCTCGCCAAAGGCTTCGCCCGCGGCCAGCGTGAAGGTCGTGCGGCTGCCTTCGGGCAGGCCCAGCAGGCGCTGCTCGATGGCCGGCGACAGCTGGCCGTTGCCCAGGCTCAAGGTGGCGGGCTTGCCGCCGAAGGTGTCGATGATGCTGGCGCCGCCGGGCGCGGCCATGCGGTAGTGCAGCGTCAGGAACGAGCCGGGCTCGACCACCGGAGCTGCCAGGCTGTCAGCGGGCGGCGGGAAAGATTGCAAGATGGGCATGAGAACTTTCGGGCCACCTTCAGAAGCTGGCAGGCCACAGTGACTGAACAAGCCCATATTGTAGAAAGCCCAGCCCGCAAGAACCGCACCGTGCACCATTTTTGATGTTTTGCTGGGCAACAGCTGCCGCCCGGCGGTGCAGCACTGCGGCATACTGCATTTTCTTACCTTTACTTTCAATTTTTTACAGTGCGGCGCCATGCTTCTCAAAGACCTGCCCGAGGACGCCCGACCACGTGAAAAACTGCTGGCGCGCGGTCCGGCGGCGCTCAGCGATGCCGAATTGCTGGCGCTGCTGCTGCGTACCGGCCTGCCCGGCAAAAATGCCCTGCAGATGGGCCAGGAGCTGCTGGACAACTTTGGCGGCGTCGCCGGGCTGCTCCATACGGGTGCGGAAACGCTCAAGTGCATCAAGGGGCTGGGGCCGGCCAAGCGGGCTGAAATCGTGGCCGTGCTCGAGCTGGCGCGGCGCGCGCTGGCTGAAGAGCTGAAGGAAAAGGCACTGTTTTCCACGCCTCAGGCGGTGCGCGACTATCTGCAACTGCAGCTGGGCAGCCGGCCGCACGAGATTTTTGCGGTGCTGTTTTTGAACAGCCAGAACCGGCTGATCGCGCTGGAAGAAATGTTTCGCGGCACCTTGAGCCAAACCAGCGTGTACCCGCGCGAGGTGGTCATTCGGGCGCTGACACTCAATGCGGCCAGCGTGGTGCTGGCGCACAACCATCCGAGCGGAGCGGCCCAGCCCTCCCGGGCCGACGAGCTGCTGACGCACACGCTGAAGGCGGCGCTGGCGCTGGTCGATGTGCGGGTGCTCGACCATTTCGTGGTCACGGCATCCAGCGCGGTCTCGATGGCCGAGCGGGGACTGCTTTAGGATGGGGCCTTTTCGCAAAACCCTCATCACGCCACCAT
>JACMQR010000243.1 GCA_014376885.1 Polaromonas sp. | reverse complement strand
GCGGCCAGCCGGGCCATGCCGGTTTCGATCTTGCCGACGTCGGCCGTCGCGAAACTGAGCCGGAAGGCAGCGGTGTCCGGCGCCGCTGCGTAAAACGGCGCGCCGGGTACAAAGGCCACGCCCTGTTCAATCGCGCGCCGCGCAAATTCGGCCGCATCCCGGAGCTGGCCGCGGTGGCCGGTCAGGCGCGCCCAGAAAAACAGGCCGCCCTCGGGCTGCGTGAACGCCACCGCATCGCCCAGTTCCCGGCCGAGCGCCGCGCCCATGGCCCGGGCGCGCTCGCCGTACACCTGGCGCACATTGGCCAGCGTGGCCGGCATGCGGCCGGCCTTGAGGTACTGGGCGGCCGTGGCCTGGGCAAAGGTGCTGGTGTGCGCGTCGCTGAACTGCTTGCACATGACCGCGTTGGCCAGCAGCGCGGCCGGCCCGGCCATCCAGCCCACGCGAAGGCCGGGCGACAGCACCTTGCTGAGCGAGCCGCAATAGGCCAGCAGGTCCCGGCTGCCCGGCACGCTGTCGCTCAGGGCCAGCAGGGACGGCGGCGGCGCGGCGCCGAAATACAGATCGCCGTACGGGTCGTCCTCGACCACCAGCGTCTGGTGTTTCACGGCCATTTCCAGCACCTGGCGGCGCCGCTCCAGCCCGAGCAGCGCGCCGCTCGGGTTGCCAAAGGTCGGAATCAGGTAGACAAACTTGGGCCGGTGCTCGGTGATCAGCTGCTCCAGCGCATCGGTCCTGACGCCGTGGGCGTCGATCGGCGCGCTGATGACCTCGGCACCATACAGGCGAAAGCACTGGATGGTCGCCAGAAAGGTTGGGCCTTCAACAATCACCTTGTCGCCCGGCGAGAGCATGGTCTTGCCCAGCAAATCGAGCGCCTGCTGGCTGCCGGTGGTGACGATCAGTTCCTGCGGCGACACCGTAGCGCCCTTGCCGGCCATGAAGGCGCTGAGCTGCTCGCGCAGCGGCTGGTAGCCTTCGGTGGCGCCGTATTGCAAGGCGCCGCCCGGCTCGTCCCGCAGCGCCCTGGCGCTGGCCTCCTGGATGCCCTCCACGTCGAACATTGCCGGGTCGGGGAAGCCCCCCGCAAAGCTGATGATGCCGGGCTTGCCCAGCAGTTTGAAAAGCTCGCGGATGGCAGACGTTTCCACGTTCTTGAGACGGTCGGCAAATTGCAGGGGCATGGTGAATATCTTTGGAAGGATGGCGGCCGGGGCCGCTCGAAAATCAGCGACAGCCGCAATGGTAGCGCCGGCAGGCAAACCCGGCAGCGCGGCGGCCAATCCGGCATCGGCGGCAACGCGCCGGCATCCGCGCCCCTACACTGGCCGCCATGAAAACCAGAGACATCACCCCGTTTTTCGCCACCCTGAAAGCGGCCAACCCGATGCCGGTGACCGAGCTCGAATACACCAGCGTGTTCGAGCTGCTGACCGCCGTGCTGCTGTCGGCCCAGGCCACCGATGTGAGTGTCAACAAGGCCACGCGCCGCCTGTTTCCCGTGGCCAACACGCCGCAAAATATACTGTCGCTGGGGCTGAACCGGCTCGAAGCCCATATCAAGACCATCGGTCTGTACCACGCCAAGGCCAAAAACCTGCTGGCCACCTGCGCGCTGCTGATCGAGCAGCACGGCGGCCAGGTGCCGCGCAATCGCCAGGCGCTGCAGGCCCTGCCGGGTGTCGGCCGCAAGACGGCCAATGTCGTGCTGAACTCCGCTTTTGGCGAAGCGGTGATGGCGGTGGACACGCACATTTTTCGGGTCAGCAACCGTACCGGCCTGGCTCCTGGCAAGAATCCGCTGCAAGTCGAGCTCAAGCTTGTCAAACGTATACCGCCCGGCTACCTGGTCGATGCGCACCACTGGCTGATCCTGCACGGCCGCTATGTGTGCATCGCCCGCAAGCCGCTGTGCTGGCAATGCGCTGTTGCGCCTTTTTGCGCCTACCGGCCAAAGACCGAGCGGCCCACGAAATAGGAGGTGCCGGCAGGCACCCATGCCCAAGTGCGGGCGGTCCTGCCTGGCTCTAGGCTGGGTGCCCGGGCAGCCGGCGCTGCACCAATTTGG
>JACMQR010000242.1 GCA_014376885.1 Polaromonas sp. | reverse complement strand
GAATGTACCTGACTCGAAATCAGGCGTACCGTAAGGTACCGTGGGTTCGAATCCCACCCTCTCCTCCAAGAAAATGAAAAAAGCCTTTGAAAATTCAAAGGCTTTTTTCATTTGGGGATCGGAAAATCGCAGGTCGATTTTCTTGGCAAGTTTTTTGTTTTCAGGCGCTTTCGCCACCCCCGGCGATAACGCGAACCAGCGGCTTTCCTGTCAGCCAGGCCTCCAGGCATTCAAGTACGCCCGCAGAAAAACGCGCAAAGACCGGCTCGGTCACAAAACCGAGGTGCGGCGTGAGCAGCACATTGGGCAGCTGGCGCAGCGGAGAATCAAGCGCCAGCGGCTCGGCGTCAAACACATCCAGCGCGGCAAACCCCGGCTGGCCCTGTTCAAGCGCACTGACCAGCGCGTGCGAGTCGATCAGCGCCGCGCGCGCGGTGTTGACCAGCAGGCTGTCCGGCCGCATCAAGGCAAGCTGCTCGGCACCCAGCAGATGGTGCGTGGCCAGGCTGGGCACCAGGTGCAAACTGACAACTCTTGACATCGCCAGCAGTTCGCCAAGCGACACGGCAACGGCACCTTGCTCAGCGGCGCGCCCGGGCGTCATGCGCGGGCTCCAGACCACCACCTGCATGCCCAGCGCCCGGCCCACCTTGGCCACGCGCCCGCCGATTTCACCCAGGCCGATCAGCCCGAGGGTCTGGCCATGCAGCACGCCGGCCAGTGGCAGCGCAGCGTCCGGGCGCCACTGGCCCCGGCGCAGCAGCGCGGCATGGGTTTCGAGCTGGCGCGTGGCGGCCAGGATCAGGGCCCAGGTCATCTCGCAGGTGCTGTCCTTGGACGGACCCCATTCGGTATGGCTGACAGGAATACCGCGCGCTGCGAGTGGCGCCAGATCGAGCGTGGTGTTGCGCGTGCCGGTAAACACCAGGTAGCGTAGTCTGGGCAAGGCGGCAAGCAGTCCGGCGTCAAACGGCGTGCGGTCGCGCACCAGCACGACAGCGTCTGCATCTTTTAATGCGTCGACCAAGGCCTGGCCGTTTAAAGGCCGGTGATGGATGGTGACGTCAGCCAGGGCCTTGATGGCGCGCCAGTCGCCCAGGCGCTGCAAGGCCTGCTCGGCATCGCCCACCACCACGATGGCAGGCCTGGTGGTGGAAGTGACGCTGTTCACCGCGCACTCAACCAACATTCATGCCCGCGGCACCGCCAGCGCGGCCAGCGCGCGCAGGTCGGCGGCGGCGGCAAGCTGCCAGCAGGCGCTGATCAGTTCGCCGGTTTGCACGGCGCCCAGCACCGGGTCCGACAGGCCGTGGAACTTGGCTTCCAGGTTGGCGTCGGTCATCGGGTTTTGCAGCGAGCCGATGGCGTGCTCGACCAGCACATGCACGCGCCGGCCGTCCTTGAGCACCGCCGTGACGTCGGCGCTGGCCTCGTCGACCGCGTCGTCGACCGTCGCGACCACCTTGCGGCGCAGGGCCACCAGGTCGGCGCGGTTCACCACCTCGTCGGAAAATTCATCCTCTGCCGCCCGGCCAAACGTCAGGCCTGCCGCGCAGCCGTGGTAGACGCTGAACTTGGCCTGCAGGCCGTCGGCGGGTTCTTTCTTGCCGGTCAGCTCGATCACCAGCGAATGGACTTTCAGCTCGATGCTTTCGACCTGCTCGGGCGTGACGCCCAGGCGGCCGAGTTGCACGCAGGCGTCGATGCTCGGGTGGATCACGATGCCGCAGGCAAAGGGCTTGTAGCTGTTGAAGGAGATTTCAAAGCGCTTGCCCAGCTCGTCGGTGATCTCGAGCCAGTCGTTCTTGGTCGAGACGGTCTGCATCATGCCGCGCGGCGCTTCCAGCGCCCTTGGGCTGGCGGTGTAGCCCTGGCTTGCCAGCAGCGCTGACATCAGGCCGGCTCGGGCGGCGGCGCCGGGGTGAAACGGCTTGGTCATGGTGCCGAACTGCTCGCGCATGCCGATCGGCTGCGACGCGGCAATACCCAGCGCCATGGCGGTCTGGCCGGCATCCAGCTTGAGCAGCCGGGCACAGGCGGCGGCCGCGCCCAGCGTGCCGGTCGAGCCGGTGATGTGCCAGCCGCGGTCATAGTGGTCGGGGTACATGGCATTGCCGACGCGGCAGGCGACGTCGATGCCGAGCACCAGCGCGTCGAGCAGTTCGCGGCCGCTGGCGCCGGTGTGCTCGCCCAGGGCCAGCAGGGCGGACGCCACCGGACCGGCCGGGTGGATGATGGTTTTCAGGTGCGTGTCGTCGAAGTCGAAGGTGTGCGAGGTGATGCCGTTGATCAGCGCGGCGCTGGCGATGTCGACCCTTTCGATGCGGCCGGGCAGCGTGGCCTGCGGCGCGGGCTGCAGCACCTGGACGGCGGCCAGCGCGGCATTGGCCGCCTCGTGGCGCGCGGCGCCGACGGCGCAGCCGAGCCAGTTCAGGAAGGTGCGGTGCGCCTCATGGTCCACGGCGGCGCTCCAGCCGCCGGCCGCAAAGCCGGGATGGGTGGCAACGAATTCGGCCAGGATGTGCGTGACGGGCGGGGCGTGGTGGTCGGCGACGACCTGGGTGTTGCGGGCCATGAGGTGTTTATTCCAGACGTGAAGTGAAAAATTCGTGATCGGCCAAGGTGCTACTGAAAACATAGCTACAAAATGAGCAGCGACAAGCGCAAGAAGCTTGTATTGCTAAAAAATCAACTGTCCAGCTCGATTTTTCGGTCTTTTGCCAGCTGGGTCCAGCGCGCGATGTCGTTTTTGATGAATGCCGAAAATTCCTCGGGCGACATCACGACGGGCTCGATCGCCTCGACCGCCAGTTTGTCGCGCAGGTCGGGCGCCCTGAGCACGGTAGCCAGGGTTTCATTGAGCTGCCTGACGATGGGCGCCGGCATGCCGGCCGGGCCGACAACGCCGTACCACTGCTGGGCGTCAAAGCCCTTGAAGCCCGATTCGTCCAGCGTGGGCAGGTCTTTGAACTGCGGATGGCGGCGCAGGCCGGTGACGGCCAGCGGGCGCACCCGGCCCGAACGGATATGCGGTATGGCAGCGGCCAGGCCAGGGAACATGGCCTGGGTCTGTCCGCCGATCAGGTCGGTGAAGGCCGGCGCCACGCCGCGGTACGGAATGTGCACCATGAACGAGTCGATCTGCTGCTTGAACAACTCCATCGTCAGGTGCGTCAGCGAACCCTGGCCGGCCGAGCCGTAGCTCACGCGACCCGGGTTTTTTTTCACGTAATCCACGAACTCCCTGACCGTCCTGACCGGCAGGCCGGCATTGACGACCAGCACATTGGGCGTGGCGCCGATCATGCCAATGGCGGTGAAGTCCCTGACCGCGTCGTAGGGCAGCTTGCGCGTGGCCGGGCTGGTGCCGTGCGTGGCCACATAGCCCTGCATCAGGGTGTAGCCGTCGGGCGCGGCGCGCGCTGTGGCCTGGGACGCAATCACGCCGCCGCCCCCGCCTTGATTTTCGACGACAAACGGCTGCTTGAGCAAAATGCCCCAGCGCTCGGTCAGGCTGCGGCCTACCATGTCGCTGCCGCCGCCGGCCGCCACCGGCACGATGTAGCGGATCGGCTTTCCCGGATAGGCCGGCTGCGCCCAGGCCATGCCGGGCGCGCAGAACAGGGCGGGGGCGGTGCGCAGCAGCGTGCGTCGTTGCATGAGGTACTCCAGAAATTGGCGAACAAAAAAAGGTTGGCGTGCCGGTGCGGGCGGGCAGTGCTTGGGCCGGCGGCTTGGTCAGGCCGAGGCGGCCGGGGCGGCGCCGGGGCGTCCGGCAGGCAATGCATCGGGCAGCCGCGCATACGCGCCACCCACATGGCGGGCCATCAGGGCTTCGCAGTGCAGCGCAGCACCCTCCCGGATCGCCTGCACGATCTCGACATGCTCGCCCAATGACGCCTGCATGCCCAGGTCCTGCGACAAATTCTTCAGGCGCGACAGGTGCAGCTTTTGCACGATGCCGCGGTAGCTGTCGCTCAGCTGGCCGTTGCCCGCCGACTCGACGATGGCCCAGTGGAAATGCAGGTTTTCACTGTAGTAGCGCTGCACGTCGTGCCGGCCGGCGGCGTCCCGCATGGCATCGGCCGACAGGCCCAGCAGGGCCGCCAGCGCCCTGCGCTCGCCGTCCGGCAAGCCGGCGGCGCAGCGCCCGGCAAAGCCGTCAAGCAGGCCGCGCATCTGGTACAGGTCGCGGATCTCGGCGGCCTGAAGCTGGCGCACAAACACACCGGAATGCTTGCGCGACACCACCAGCCCGGCGCTTTCCAGCTCGCGCAGCGCCTCGCGCACCGGCACGCGCGACACCTGCAGCCGGCTGGCCATATCGGGCTCGCTGATGCGCTGGCCGGGTGCCAGGCCACCGCTGAAGATGAGCGCCAGCATGTCGTCCCTGACCAGCCGGGACAGGGACACGTCGCGCACATCGGTCAGCCGGTTGGCAGGCGGTTCGGTGAACCAGGGCAGCATGGCATGGCTTTCAAAATTTTATATATCGTATACGAAAAATCTGGTGACGGTGGAGCCCGGCCAGGTCGCTTGTCCGGGCGCAAAAAAATGCGTTTCCTGACAAAGGTTTCATGTAGGAACCAGCCCACATTTTTTTGCGCCAAATACCTGTGTTTACCAGGCTGCCGCCGCTTTAGCCTGAATGCGTTATCAACTCAACCCAGGATTTCCCAATGAACAAGGATCAAGTCAAAGGCGCGGCAAAAGATATGGCCGGCAAGGTGCAGTCAAAAGCGGGTGAAATGACCGGAAGCACCGAGCAGCAGGCCAAAGGCATGGCCAAGCAGG
>JACMQR010000241.1 GCA_014376885.1 Polaromonas sp. | reverse complement strand
TGGCAAATTGAAATGCCGGGTTCGATTGAGACATGCGATGGCCCTCAAAAAAAACTGCAGCCCGTGGGAAGCGGCTTGAAAGCAAGACGCTGGCTTTCCTTGTGGATTTCAATTTAATCAGAAAGCCGCCAAGCCCCGCCCGGGAGAAACCGCAATGCCCTCAAAGACAATGCTTCAGGATGTTTCAACGAATAGCCGCGCCGTGTCTCAAACCGGCTTGCCCGAACCGGCCTGCAGCATGCGCCGCATGTCCTCGACGGACACCGAGCTGAGCGGACTCACCTTGAACCTGGGCTGGGGCTTCATGGCATGCCCATAGATGACCTCAAAGGTCAGTGAAAGGCGGCCCTCGCTGTCCGTCAGCTGCGCGGCGAGTTCTTGCAACAGGCGCGCTTTCCAGGCCCGGCCCCGCAGGCCCGGAAAACGGTCCGGATGGAAATTTCGGCCCAGCTCGGCCAGCTCCTGCAGCAGGCGCTGCGGCGTTTCATAGGTCAGGGTGATGCGCTCCATGTCCATGACCGGCTCGGCAAAGCCGGTTTGCACCAGCATGTCGCCCCAGTCGTGCATGTCGGTCAGCTGATGGCCCGCAGGCGGCCAGCCCAGGCGGGCATACAGCGTGCGCAACTCCTTGACCGTGTCCGGGCCCAGGCAGGAAAACATCAAGAACCCATTGACCCTCAAGGCCTGGTGCCAACGGCCCAGCAGCGCCTGCGGATCGGCCGATTCGTGCAGCGCCATGTTGGCCCACAGCATGTCCACGCTGGCTGGCGGCGGCATCCCGAAATGCACCGGTGCAGCCCGCCACTGGCCGGGTTTCCACCAGGGTTTTGCTATATTTTTAGAAGCTGCCTGTGCCCGTTCGGCCTCCGCCTCCGCCACAAAACACACCGAATCCGGGTAGGTTTTGGCAAGTTGGGCATGGGCCTGCAGGCCACCCCGCAAGGCACCCCAGTCAGCCCAGGCCTGGGGCTTTTGCTTGATCCACTGCAGCCGGTCCTGCATGCGGCTGGCGACCTCCTCATGCAGCCACGGCGACGTCAGGGGCGCGATGCGCTGCCAGCGGCTGGCGGCGTTTGGATCGAGCGTGGGCGGGCGCGAAGGGGTGGTCATGGAGATGGAGGGTGGCGCACGGTCGGCCGAGTATATTGGCACGGTGCACAACCCCCTGCCTCCCCTTCGCCAATGGGTCGCCCGCCTGCCGGGCTTTGCCAGCCAGTGCGCCGTGTGCCACAGCTGGCCGGCCGCGCAGGTTTGCCAGCCCTGCGTTGCGCGGTTCATGACCGATCCGGCCTGCTGCGCCTTGTGCGCCCTGCCCCTGCCCGCTGGTTTGTCGATGGCACCGCCCGACAGCCACGAGCCGGTCTGCGCGGCTTGCCTGCGCGAGCGCCCGCCGCTGGACGCCACGCTGGCCGGCGTGCCCTATGCCTATCCCTGGTCGGCCTTGATTTCGCGCTACAAGTTTGGCGGGCAGCACGGCTGGGCCGATTTTTTTGCCGGCCTGCTGCTCAAGGCACCCGGGGTGGCGCCGGCCCTGGGCCAGATGCAGGCCGGCGACTGGCTGATTCCCCTGCCCTTGTCGGCCGAGCGGCTGCAGGCGCGCGGCTTTAACCAGGCGTGGGAGCTGGCCAGCGCCCTGGCCCGCCAGTCGCAAACCCCGGCCCGGGCCGACGCCCGGCTGCTGCTGCGCCTGCGGCACACGCCCCCGCAAAGCCAGCTCAAGCGCGCCGCCCGGCTGGCCAATGTCAAGGGCGTATTCCAGGTTGACCCGCTGCGGGCGCCCGAACTGGCCGGGCGGCGCGTGGTGCTGGTCGATGATGTGATGACCAGCGGCGCCTCCGTGTTTTCGGCGGCGCTGGCGCTGCGCGAGGCCGGGGCGGCGCACATCACCGCTGTCGTCCTGGCGCGCACCGCGCCCGCCTAAAATCGGCGGTTTACCCGAAACCGCCCGCAAGCCGTCATGGCCTGGCGCGGCCTTTTTTTCTTTTTGCAGCCATGTTCAACATCGTTTTGGTCGAGCCCGAAATCCCTCCCAACACCGGCAATGTGATCCGGCTGGCGGCCAACACCGGCTGCCGGCTGCACCTGGTCGAGCCGCTCGGTTTTTCGATGGACGACAAGCACATGCGGCGCGCAGGGCTGGATTACCACGAGTACGCCCAGGTTCTGCGCCACGCCAGCTGGCCGGCTTTCCTGGCCAGCCAGCAGCCACCGGCCGAGCGCCGGTTTGCCCTGACCACGCGCGGCGCGGGCAGCCTGTACGACGCCCGGTTTTTGCCGGGCGACTGGCTGGTGTTTGGCTCGGAAACCAAGGGTCTGGCGGCCGAGGTGCGCGACGCTTTTGCGCCCGGCCAGCGCCTGAAGGCGCCGATGCTGCCGGGCCAGCGCAGCCTTAACCTGTCCAACGCCGTGGCCGTGACCGTGTTCGAGGCCTGGCGGCAAAACGCATTTCTGGGTCAGGCTTTGGCCGGCTGACCAGCGGCGCGCCTTCAGGGGTAACGCCGCACCAGCGACTCGGCAACGCACACCGGCTTTAGCGCGCCTTCGCGCTCGACCGTCACCTCCCAGGCCAGCTGCAGGCCGCCGGCGTCGATGGGCTCGGCGCCCAGCAGCTTCATGCGGGCCCGCAACCGGCTGCCGACCGGCACCGGCGCCATGAAGCGCACCTTGTTCAAGCCGTAGTTCACGCCCAGGCGCGACTCGGCAATCTCGAACGACGATTCAAAAAACCGGGGCAGCAGCGACAGCGTCAAAAAGCCGTGCGCGATCGTCGTGCCAAACGGGCCGGCGGCCGCCCGGTCGGCATCCACGTGAATCCACTGGTGGTCGCCGGTGGCTTCGGCAAACAAATTGACCTGCTGCTGGGTGATGGTGATCCAGTCGCTGACAGCGACTTCCTGGCCCACGCAGGCCGCCAGATCGGACAGGGTTTGAAAGGTTTTCATGGCCCCACTGTAGCGGGCACACGTGGACAGCCACCAAAAGCCGGTCGAATTCGTGGCACGCCGTGCCGCGCCCCGGCGCTGGCCCTGCCTGGCGTTTGCGCTATCGTGGGTCCCCGCAACGACGCCCTGGACACCGCCATGACCGACGCACCCGCCTGGCTGACCAACAGCTTCATCTACCTTTCGGCCGCCGTGGTGGCGGTGCCGCTGGCCAAAAAGCTCGGCCTGGGCTCGATCATCGGCTACCTGGCCGCCGGCATCGCCATCGGGCCGTGGGGGCTGGGGCTGGTCACCAATGTGCAGGACATCCTGCACTTTGCCGAATTCGGCGTGGTATTGATGCTGTTTTTGATCGGGCTGGAGCTGGAACCCCAGCGCCTGTGGAGCCTGCGCCGGCCCATCTTTGGCTGGGGCAGCGCCCAGCTGCTGAGCTGCGCGCTGCTGCTGACCGCCACGGGCATGGTGTTTGGCGTTGCCTGGCCAACCGCGCTGGTGGCCGGCCTGGGGCTGGCGCTTTCATCGACCGCGATTGCGCTGCAGTCGATCCACGAGCGCAACCTGATGCGCACCTCCAGCGGCCAGGCCGGTTTTTCGATCTTGCTGTTCCAGGACGTGGCGGCCATCCCGATTTTGGCGCTGCTGCCGCTGCTGGGCACGATTGGAGAAGGAAATGAAGCTCTCACGCTTTCCAGTCGGGCATTTGAAGCTCTCAAAATCATAGCGACTATCGGTGGCATCATCCTTGGCGGCCGGCTGCTGTTGCGGCCGCTGCTGCGCTGGATCGCCAACAGCGGCACACCCGAGATCTTTACCGCCGCATCCCTCCTGCTGGTGGTCGGCATTGCCGCCTTGATGCAACGGGTCGGCCTGTCGATGGCGCTGGGCGCGTTTCTGGCCGGCGTGCTGCTGGCCGAAAGCGAATACCGGCGCGAGCTGGAAACCGACATCGAGCCGTTCAAGGCCCTGCTGCTCGGCCTGTTCTTCATTGCCGTGGGCATGAGCATCGACTTTGGCGTGCTGTGGCGGTTTCCCGGCCAGATGCTCGCCATCCTGGCCGGCTTTCTGGGGCTGAAGCTGCTGGTCATCTACGGACTTGCTTATGCGATGAAACTGCCCTACCAGGAGCGGCCGGTGTTTGCGCTGCTGCTCGCTCAGGGTGGCGAATTCGCCTTCGTGGTGTTCCAGGCGGCGGCCGGCGCCCGGGTGTTTTCGCTGGATACCGCCTCGCTGCTGATCGGCGCGGTGGCGCTGTCGATGCTGATTAGTCCACTGCTGCTGCTGGCCATCGACAAGCTCCTGATGCCGCGCTATGCCAAGGGCCAAAAAACCGCGCTCAAGGAAATCTCGGAGCCGCAGGCGGCGCCGGTCATCATTGCCGGCTTTGGCCGCTATGGCCAGATCGTTGGCCGCCTGCTGCTGGCGCAGGGCATTGCGGCCACCGTGCTCGACCATGACGCCGAGATGATCGAGACCGTACGCACCTTTGGCTACCGGGTGTTCTACGGCGACGCCACGCGGCTCGATTTGCTGCGCACGGCGGGCGCGGCGCAGGCCAAGATCCTGGTGCTGTCGGTCGATGACGTGGAGCAGTCGCTGAAAATCGTCGATGTGGTCAAGGAAAACTTTCCGCAGCTGCAGATCGTCGCCCGGGCACGCGACGTGCCGCACTGGAACGCGCTGCGCGATCGCGGCGTGCTGCGCGTCGAGCGCGAGCTGTTCGCCTCCAGCCTGCGCAGCGGCCGCACGGTGCTCGAACTGCTGGGCCAGCCGGCAGACGCGGCGCTGCAGGCGGCCGAGCGCTTTCGCGCGCACAACCTGGCGCTGTTCGAGCAGATGTACCCGCACCGCAACGACCGGGCCAAAGTCATCGCCGTGGCCCGGAAAGGGCGCATGCAGCTCGAGGCGCAGATGCGGCAAGAGCGCGAGCTGCTGGC
>JACMQR010000032.1 GCA_014376885.1 Polaromonas sp. | reverse complement strand
TGGGCTGCCGGGTTGCTGCGCCGGATTTCCTGCATCGACAGCACCACCGCCCGGCACTGGTTGACCAGGGAGCGCAAAAACGTCGCCAAGTCCCGGCCATGCGGAAACCAGTGGCCGTACAGGCCGGAAAAGCGCGCGGTGGTCAGCGGCTCGTTGACCGGCGTGTAGTGCGTGATCCACGGATAGCGCCGGGCCACCCGGCCGGCATGGGCGGCCACGATGCCGGCAAAAGCCGGATCGAGCAGGCTGGTGTAGGCCGGGCCGCTGCCGTGGTGCACCAGCCCGGCAATTGGCGCGATGCCAAGGGTTTGCAGCCGGCCCAGGCGCTCGTCGTGCCAGGACCAGTCGCGCTGGTCGGGATGGTCGGGCGAGACGCTTTCGAGCAGCACCGGGTAGCGCAGGGTGCGCAGGCCCAGCGCGGCAATGCGGTCCAAGTCATCCAGCCTAGCATGGTGGCCGGTTTCCTTGACCTGGTCACGAAACCGGTCACCGACCCGGGCCACGGTGCATTCCAGGCCGCCCCACAATTGCAGAGGCAAAGAAGCTGCAGGGCCGCTTGCCGGGCCGGTTGATGGCGGTGTATTCATAAGTGGGGATTCAAGCAGCTTGGCGGGCGGCCTGGCTCGGCCACCGCCGGATGGGTGGGGGCGGCATACAGGGCGCATGCCAATCACCACCGAGAATCGCAAGGGTTGGCCCCGGCACCTGTCGGACAAAGCCCAAATCGGCGTAGGAAAGATGACGCGATTGGCGGCGCGGTCAGTGCTGCGAGAGGCGACGGGTTTAGCCGCCCGCCTGGACGAACCGCTGGTAGCCGCCGGCCCGCAGCTGGCAGGCCGGGCAGTTGCCGCAGCCATAGCCCCAGGCATGGCGCTGGCTGCGCTCGCCCAGGTAGCAGGTGTGGGTGTGCTCGACGATCAGCTCGACCAGCGCACTGCCGCCGTTTGGCACTCCCGACTGCTCGCCCAGCGCACGGGCCAGGCGCCAGGTGTCGGCCTTGTCGATCCACATCAGCGGCGTTTCAATCAAAAAGCGCTTGTCCATGCCGAGCGACAAGGCCAGCTGCATGGCCTTCATGGTGTCGTCGCGGCAGTCCGGATAGCCGGAAAAATCGGTTTCGCAAACGCCGGTCACCAGCACCTGCAGGTCGCGCCGGTAGGCCAGCGCTGCTGCCAATGTCAAAAACAGCAGGTTGCGCCCGGGCACGAAGGTGTTGGGCAGGCCCGAGCTTTCCATCGTGAAGGCCACATCGCGGGTGAGCGCGCAGTCGCTTACCTGGCCCAGCACCGCCAAATCCAGCAGGTGGTCCGGCCCGAGCTTGGCAGCCCAGGGCGCAAAGCGGTTCTTCAGCTCGCGCAGCACATGCAGCCGGGCATCGAGCTCGATCCGGTGGCGCTGGCCGTAGTCGAAAGCAACCGTCTCGACACGGTCGTATTTGGACAGCGCCAGCGCCAGGCAGGTGGTCGAATCCTGGCCGCCCGAAAACAGGACCAGGGCGGTGGTGTGGGCGCGCGAAGGTGTCACGGGATGGTTCATGGCAGTGAAGAAATGGCCCGATTGTCGCGCGGTTCAGGGGCTGCCGCCCGGCCTGGCCCGCCCGGGCAAACGCCGGCGGCCCTGGAAATTCGAGCGTGCTCGCCGGTGCCTTGCGCCGATTCACGCTATAAACCCGAGTGCACCCGCGCCTTTGGACGCCGCTGCCGGAACTTTTTTGCCACCCACAAGGATTGTTATGCCTCTGCAATTTTCCCGCCGCCGGCTGACGGCTGGCGCTTTCATGCTGCTGCTGGCCTCGGCATCGGCGTTTGGCCAGACGGCGGCCGTGCGTGTGTCGTCGAAAATCGACACCGAAGGCTCCCTGCTGGGCCAGCTGATGATCCAGGTGCTACAGGCCGGCGGCATCAAGACCGACAACAAGCTCCAGCTGGGCTCCACCAAGATCGTGCGCGGCGCGCTGGTGGCCGGCGAGATCGACCTGTATCCGGAATACACCGGCAATGGCGCGTTTTTCTTTGCCGATGAAAAGAACCCGGCCTGGAAAAATGCGGCAGCCGGCTACGACCTGGTGAAAAAGCTCGACGCCGACAAGAACCAGCTGGTCTGGCTCAGCCCGGCGCCGGCCAACAACACCTGGAGCCTGGCGCTGCGCAAGGATGTGGCGCAAAAAAACAAGCTCACATCGCTGGCCGACCTGGGCCCGTGGCTGGCGGGCGGCGGCAAGTTCAAGCTGGCCGCCTCGGCCGAATTCATCGAGCGCAGCGACGCCCTGCCGGCCTTCCAGGCGGCCTACAACTTCAAGCTGACGAATGCCCAGCTGCTGACGCTGGCCGGCGGCGACACCAGCGTGACCCTGAAGGCGGCGGCCGAGCAGACCTCGGGCGTCAATGCGGCCATGGCCTACGGTACCGACGGCGCGATTGCCGCACTCGGCCTGCTCGTGCTGGACGACCCGAAAGGCATTCAGCCGATCTATGCGCCAGCGCCGCTGATTCGGGCGGCCACGCTGGCCCAGAATCCGAAAATCAAGGACCTGCTGGAGCCGGTGTTCAAGACGCTGGACGGCCCGACATTGCAGCGCCTCAATGCCAAAATCGCCGTCGAAGGGCAGGACGCGCAAAGAGTGGCCGCCGACTACCTGAAAAGCAAAGGCTTTGCCAAATGACGCTACCCCGCCGCGAGCGCCGCCAGCGCCGCCGTTGAAGGACGGCTCGCATGACAGGGGTTAAAAACCCGGTGCTGCTGCTGCTGGCGGCCATTGGCACGGCAGCGGCCTGGAGCCTGGCTTTTTTGACCCATGCGCCGAACCGGCTGGTTTCGGGTGCCGGCATTTCGCTGGCCGAAGTACTGTCCGGCAGCCCGCCGACGCTGGCCCTGCTGGGCGTGGCCGGGCCGGCGCTGCTGGTCGTTGCCGGCATTGTCCTGCCGCCCCGGCGAAGCACGCATGCCGGGGTGCTGGCAGCGGCCACGGCCCTGTTGGCCGGCCTGGTGTGGCTGGCGGCCCGCCATGCGGCCGGGCTGGACGGCGATACCGGCGACTCGGGCGGCACTGGCGGTATTGCGCGCACCTCGTTCGGCGGGGCTTTCTGGGTGCTGGCGGCTGTGGCCTGGCTGGCGGCCGGCGATGCCATCGGGCGCCTGGCGCTCGCGCCCGGCCGGCGCCTGCTGGCTGGCCTGCTGGTGGTCGCACCGGTCGTGGCCTGCCTGGCTGGCGGCCTGCTGGCCCCGCTGTCCTTGCTCCGGGAATATGCCAGCCGCCGTGATGTGTTCGATGCAGCGCTGGCGCAGCATCTGCAGCTGGTCGTGGCCAGCTTGCTGCCCAGTGTGCTGATCGGCCTGCCGCTGGGCCTGGCGGTGGCGCGGCCCGGACGCTGGCGCAAGGCCCTGCGGCCCGGGCTGTTTTCAGTGCTGAACATCATCCAGACGATTCCGTCGATTGCCCTGTTCGGGCTGCTCATGGCGCCGCTGGCCTGGCTGGCGCTGCAAGCGCCGCTGCTCGGGCAATGGGGCATCAAGGGCGTGGGCATGGCGCCGGCGGTGATTGCGCTGACGCTGTATTCGCTGCTGCCGGTGGTGCGCAGCACCGCCGCCGGCCTGGGCCAGGTGCCGCAGCCGGTGATTGATGCGGCGCGCGGCATGGGCCTGAGCGGGCGGCAGATTTTCTGGCAGGTCGAGCTGCCGCTGGCCCTGCCGCTGCTTATCTCCGGCTTGCGGGTGGCAACCGTGCAGCTCATCGGGCTGGCGGTGGTGGCGGCGCTGATCGGCGCCGGCGGCTTTGGCGCCATCATGTTCCAGGGCCTGCTGGGCGGCGCGCTCGACCTGGCGCTGCTTGGCACGGTGCCGGTGGTGGCCATGGCGCTGGCGGTTGATGCGGTGCTCAAGGCGGCGGCCTTGTCTTTGGCGCATGCGCCGTCATCGGCCATCAGCCCGTCACAGCAGCCAACAACCTGGACCGCCCGGCAATGATCGAGTTGCGGCAGGTGTCCAAGCGCTTCTCCGGCCTGAAGGTGATCGACGAGGTGAGCCTGCACATCGCGCAGGGCGAGTTCACCGTGATCCTGGGCAGCTCGGGCTCGGGCAAGTCGACCCTGCTGAAAATGATGAACCGGATGGTCGAGCATGACAGCGGGCAGATTTTGTTTGCCGGCCAGGAAATCCGCCGCTTTGCGCCCGAGGACATCCGCCGCCGCATGGGCTATGCCATCCAGTCGGTCGGCTTGTTTCCGCACTGGAATGTCGAAAAGAACATTGCCACCGTGCCCCGGCTGCTCGGCTGGCCGAAAGCGCGGATTGCCGGGCGGGTCGACGAGCTGATGGGCCTGCTGCACCTGGAGCCGGCGCTGTACCGCAGCCGCTTTCCGCACCAGCTTTCGGGCGGCCAGCAGCAGCGCGTCGGCGTGGCCCGGGCGCTGGCGGCCGATCCGGAGGTGCTGCTGATGGACGAGCCGTTCGGCGCGCTCGACCCGCTGACGCGCGCGGCCCTGCAGCGGGAAATGGCGCGCATTCACACCACCCTGGGCAAGACGATTGTCCTGGTCACCCACGACATCGACGAGGCGCTGGGCCTGGCCAGCCGCATCGTGCTCATCGACCAGGGGCGCATCGTGCAGCATGCCACGCCGCTGCAGATGCTCTCGGCACCAGCCAGCGGGGTGGTGCGTGATTTTTTCGGCCGCAGCGACACCGGCCTTCGGCTGCTGGGCCTGCGGCGGGTGGCCGACCATGTGCGGCCGGTGGCATTGGGAACCGTGGTGGCGGGCGAGCCGATCCGGGTCACGCTGAACCTGCGCGAAGCGCTGTCGGCATTTGTCTTGCAGGGCCTGGCCCGGCTGCCGGTGGTGGGCGCCGACGGCCAGCAAACAGGTTGCATCGACCTGAGCGACCTGCTCGGCCCAGCCGATGCGGTTCGTGCGGCATGAGCAAAGCATGAGCAAGAGTCGCCTGGTGTGGCCCATGCTGGCGCTGCTGCTGCTGGCAGTGCTTGGCCTGGCCGAACTCAAGCCGGTGTTTGCGGCGCTGTTCCCCGAGTTGGAGCGGCCAATGTACGAACAGGAATCTTTTTCCAGTTTGATGCTGGCGCATATCAAGCTGGTCGGCGCGTCGAGCAGCCTGGCCATCCTGGCCGGCCTGGGCGCGGGCATCTTTGCCACACGCAGCGCCGGCCGTGAATTCAGGCCGCTGATTGAAACCCTGGCCGCCAGCGGCCAGACCTTTCCGCCGGTGGCGGTGCTGGCCGTCGCCGTGCCGCTGATCGGCTTTGGCGAGCTGCCGGCCCTGATTGCGCTGGCGCTGTATGGCTGGCTGCCGGTGCTGCAGGCAACCCTGGCGGGCCTCGGGTCGGTGCCGCAGGAGGTCCGGGAAAGCGCCGAAGGGCTGGGCATGAACAGCCGCCAGCGCCTGCTGCGGATCGAGCTGCCGCTGGCCGCGCCGGTGATCCTGGCCGGCATCCGCACCTCGGTGATCGTCAACATCGGAACGGCCGCAATTGCCTCAACCGTGGGCGCCAAGACGCTGGGCCTGCCGATTATTGTCGGGCTGAGCGGCTTCAACACTGCTTACGTGATCCAGGGCGCGGTGCTGGTCGGCCTGCTGGCAGTGACTGCCGACCTGGCTTTTGAAGCCCTGGCCCGGCGCTTGTCGCCGTGGCGGCTTGGCGCCTGAGCCGGCAGCAAGCGGCAATCAGGCGGCCTGGCGTTGGCTCAGGCTTTTCGGCCGGTCACCATGCGGTAGAGCAGCAGCAAGATGATCGAGCCAATGACGGCGGCAATGAAACCGGCCGACTGGCCTGGCCGGTAGAAGCCGAGCGCCTGGCCGAGGTAGGTGGCGATCACCGAGCCGACAATGCCGATCAGGGCGGTGATGACAAAGCCGCCCGGGTCGCGGCCCGGCATCAGGAACTTGGCGACGATGCCGACGATCAGGCCGATGATGATGGTCCAAAGGATGCTCATGGTGGTCTTTCAGGGTCAAAAAAATGGCTGCTGAAAATGTTTGGCCGGGCCGGCTGCTCAAGGCGCTAGGCACAACAGGACCGGACACTCAAAGATTCCCACGAAGCTCTACCGGGACCTGTCAGGAAAAGCGCAAACGACTGTAGGAACAGACGGAGTTTTTCCGGATGGTGCGCCGGTCGGCAGCGGCGTTTTCCGACGCGGCCCGGGGCGCCCGCCCGATCTGCCAATCTGCCAATCTGCCAATCTGCCAAAGTGCCAATCTGCCAAAGCGCCGACAGCAGAAAACACCCCCATTTCGCTCATCGCTCCACGCGGCGCGTGAAATCAGCCTGACTCGGCAATCGCCAAGTCGTTCTTTTCCGGGTTTTTCCAGTTGATCAGGTGCACGGTTTCGGTCAGCGTGCCGGCTTCAAGCCTTACCTGAACGCCATGGCGCAGCAAGCTGTAGACCGCCGGGTTGCTGCCATACAGGCGGCGGCCGGGGTGACTCGCTTCGGTGCGCAGCGCATGCCAGGCGCGGCTGATCTGCGCCATATCCGCTGGCCGCCAGATACGGCGCGGGCAGGCTTTTCTCAATGCATCTGTTGCCTGCCCGGCCGCTTCAGTTGCCCCGGCGGCGGTAGCCCAGTTCGTCACGAAACAGGCGGGCAACACGGTTCTGGGTGACGCGTTCGGGCTGGCTGATGGCGGTCATGCAAGAGCTTTAGAAGTTATTTTTTGAACTAAATATGCCTTTTGTGCAAGCTGTGCAAGCGCCAGCAGCTATCAAATTAATACCACATCAGGGCGTGGGCGTGGGCGCGGGCACCCACTGCACCCCGGCGACGGCCAGCATGCCCTGGCTCAGGTCGTCCACAAACAGCGGCAGCACGGTTTGCAGGTTGGCGGCGTAATGGCTGCGCCACATTTGCTTGAGCTGCGCGCGGGCGGCTTCATTGCGGTGGCACGCGCCGGTCTTTTCAATCAGCAGCATGGCGACGTCCTGGTCTTCGGCCACCAGGGCGATCAGGGCGTCATCGCCGTCCGTGC
>JACMQR010000240.1 GCA_014376885.1 Polaromonas sp. | reverse complement strand
CCGGTGCAAGGCCGGTTGCCGCTTGGTCATCGGCTTTACTTTGGCTTACATGGCTTGAAGTCTGATCCAGTGAGCGGGCGCTCCCCGCACAGCATCGAGCAACTGACGCACAGCCGGAGTTTGCGGCACGGCCTGCAAGCTTGCGTTCTGCAGCGAATGGATCAGGCTCAGCAAGGCCGTGGCCTGCGGCGTCACCGGGCCAAAAAACCGGGTGCCTTGCGCATCGGCCATCAGCAGCGACGGGAAGGTTTCGACATCGATGTCGCCGACCAGCTCAGCCTGGTCTTCCACATCGAGCCAGACAAACCTGAAGGTTGGATGGCTCTGGGCCAGCTGCCTGAAGATGGCTTGATAGTCACGGCAAACGCCGCACCAGGCAGCGCAAAGGCAGATGACCCAGGTCGCCCCAGGGGCGGCAAAAGGCTCGGCGGGGGATACATTCGGCATGCGGCGGATCGGGTGGGAATCAGGCAGAAAACGGGGAAGATTGCAATGCTATTTTATTCATAGCGCGTCGCTGAGGCTTAGCCTGCACCAGCTGGCGTTTACCCATAAATTTTGAACCGACGGGGCGCGGTCGAGCAGCAACTGCTGCATCAGCGGCCCCAGCAGGGTGGTGTCCGGATTGACCAGCAGCAGGTAGCGCGATTCGGCATTGCCCGGCGCCTTTGCCAGCTCGCCAATCCAGCCCAGCTCGGTCAGCGTTGCCAGCACCTGCTCCAGCTGCAGCCCGTCGATCTCGAGCAATTCCCCCAGCTGCGCGGCGCCCAAGCCCAGGCGCTCCGCACCGCGCGCCTGGCTGAGGTGCTGCAGCACTTCAATCGCCAGCTGGAAATACCAGCCGTGGGCGCTGCCCCGGCGCGGCGCGCCGGCCAGCAGGCTCGGCAAATTGGCGGTGACGACCGCGCCCATCAGCACAATGGTCCAGGACACATAAATCCACACCAGCAGGATTGGCAGGGCGGCAAAAGCGCCATAGACCAGCGAATAGCTCGGCACGGCGGTGAGGTACAGGCCAAGGACTTTTTTGCCAATTTCCAGGCTGCAGGCCACCAGCAGGCCGCCGACCCAGGCATGGCTCCATTTGACATGGGTGTTGGGCACATAGCGGTAAAGCGCGGCCATGCCGCCGGCCATCAGGAGCAACTGCCCCAGGTCCAGCACAAACCGCAGGCTGAACGGCAGCTCGCCGACCAGGCCGCTGGAGGCCGACACCACATACGACGTGACCGCCAGGCTGGCAGCGAGCACCAGCGGGCCGAGCGTGATGGCCGCCCAGCAAATCAGCACCCGCTGCGCCAGCGGCCGGGGCTGGCGCACCCGCCAGATGCTGTTCAGGGTGCGGTCAATCGTCAGGATCAGCGCAACCGCCGTGAGCAGCAGCACCGCCAGCCCCGCGCCGCCAAGCTTGCTTGCCTGGCCGCTGAACTGGGTCAGGTAGCCCAGCACCTGGCGGGCGATGTTGTCGGGAATCAGACTGTTCACCAGCCAGACCTGCAGCGCAGCCTGGAGGTTGGAAAATTTTGGAAAGGCGGTAAAGACAGCCAGCGCCACGGTGAAAAAGGGCACCAGCGCGATCGAGGTGGTGAAGGTCAGGCTGCTGGCCGTCAGGCCCATGCGGTCTTCGCGAAAGCGCTGGCGCAGGGTATGGGCGGCATGGCGCCACGGAAAGCGAGACAGCCCGGCGAGCAAGGCCTCAAGCGAGGTCGGAAATTTCATCCCCGGTATCATGCCACTGCCCTAAAGACCCAAGATGAACAAAGCAAACCAAATTGAGATGACGCGCCTGCTGGCCCTGGGCAGCCTGACCGGGCTGATCGCGCTGGGCATGGCCTGGGAGCTGTGGCTGGCGCCGATACGGCCGGGCGGCTCGCTGCTGGCGCTCAAGGTGCTTCCCCTGTGCATCCCGCTGGCCGGCATCTGGAAAAACCGCATGTACACCTACCGCTGGGTCAGCCTGATGGTCTGGCTGTATTTCACCGAAGGCGTGGTGCGCGCCTGGAGCGATGCCGCGCCCAGCAGCTACCTGGCCATGGCCGAGCTGCTGCTGTGCCTGCTGCTGTTTGCCGCCTGCGCGCAGCATGTGCGCCTGCGCTTTAAAAACCTGCCTTCTGCCGCCGTTGCGGGCGAGCCCTTGCAATGACCGACCCTGCCGACCTTCTCGCCGCCCTGCGCCGGATCACCGGAGCGGCGCATGTCCTGTCGGACGGCGACCTGAGCGCCTACACCCAGGACTGGCGCAAGCGCGTGCAGGGCCGGGCGCTGGCCGTGGTGCGCCCGGCCAGCGTGGATGAGGTGGCCGCCATCGTCAGGGCCTGCCTGGCCGCCGGCGTCAGCCTGGTGCCGCAGGGCGGCAACACCGGCCTGGCGGTCGGCTCGGTGCCCGACGCATCGGGCACCCAGGTGGTTCTGAGCCTGCAGCGCATGAATGCGGTGCGCGCCCTTGACGCGGCCAACCTGACCGTCACCGCCGAAGCCGGCTGCATCTTGCAAAACCTGCAGCAGGCCGCCGAAAAGGCCGGTTTTTTGTTTCCGCTCAGCCTGGCCGCCGAAGGCAGTTGCACCATCGGCGGCAACCTGGCCAGCAACGCCGGCGGCACGCAGGTGCTGCGCTATGGCAATGCGCGCGATTTGTGCCTGGGGCTGGAAGTCGTCACCGCGCAGGGCGAGATCTGGCATGGCCTGTCGGGCCTGCGCAAGGACAACACCGGCTACGACCTGACGGACCTGTTTGTCGGCAGCGAAGGCACGCTGGGCATCATCACCGCCGCCACGCTCAAGCTGTATCCGCAGCCGGCCGCCCGCCTGACCGCCTGGGCTGCCGTGCCGTCAATGCAGGCGGCCGTCACGCTGCTCGGACTGGCGCACAGCCACCTGGGCGCGGGCCTGACCGGCTTCGAGGTGATGGGCCAGTTTGCCCTGGGCCTGGTGGACAAGCATTTTGCGCAGCTGCGCGTGCCGCTGTTCCGGGATGCGCCGTGGTGCGTGCTGCTGGAAAATTCTGACCATGAGTCTGAAGTTCATGCCAGGGGCCAGTTCGAGCGCCTGCTGGAAACCGCTTTCGACCAGGGCTGCGTGACGGACGCCGTGGTCGCCGAGAGCCTGGCGCAAGCCAAGGCCCTTTGGCATATCCGCGAAAGCATTCCGCTGGCGCAGGCCGAGGAAGGCCTGAACATCAAGCACGACATCTCGATTGCCGTTTCACGCATTCCCGAATTTGTCGAGGCCACCGACGCGCTGCTGCGCCAGGCCATTGCCGGCGTGCGGCTGGTCAATTTCGGCCACCTGGGCGACGGCAACTTGCACTACAACGTGCAGGCCCCCGAGCAGGGCGATGCCAGGGCGTTTTTGCGCGACCGCGAAGACGAGGTGAACACGCTGGTGTATGACTCGGTGGCCCGGTTTGGCGGCTCGATCTCGGCCGAGCACGGCGTCGGCAGCCTGAAAACCGACAAGCTGCCGCATTACAAATCACCCGTGGCGCTGTCGCTGATGCGCGCCATCAAGCTTGGGCTGGACCCGCACAACATCATGAATCCGGGGCGCATTGTCAAGCTGTAGGCGCAGCCAGCGGTAGCCGACAAGCCACAAACGACCGGCATAATCAGCCCATTTTCTGCCCCACTTTTCATGACCCGCCCCATCCGATCCCAATATGAAGACCTGATGCGCCTTGTGGCCACGCACGGCGCTCGCAAGGCCGACCGCACCGGTACCGGCACGACAAGCGTGTTCGGCCACCAGATGCGCTTTGATTTGAACGAAGGCTTTCCGCTGGTGACGACCAAGAAGGTGCATGTCAGGTCAATCGTTCAGGAGCTGCTGTGGTTTTTGACGGGCTCGAGCAGCAACCACTGGCTGACCGAGCGCGGCGTGACCATCTGGAACGAATGGGCGCGCGCCGACGGCGACCTCGGACCGGTCTACGGCGTGCAGTGGCGCAGCTGGCCGACCCCCGATGGCGGCCACATCGACCAGATCGCCCAGGTCATCCACACCTTGAAAACCAACCCCGATTCCCGCCGCATCATCGTCAGCGCCTGGAATGTCGCAGAACTGAGCAAGATGGCGCTGATGCCCTGCCATGCGCTGTTCCAGTTCTACGTTGCCCCAAGCGTTGAGCCTGGCGGCAAGGGCCGGCTGAGCTGCCAGCTCTACCAGCGCAGCGCCGACATTTTTCTGGGCGTGCCGTTCAACATCGCCAGCTACGCGCTGCTCACGCACATGGTGGCGCAGCAGTGCGATCTGGAGGTCGGCGACTTCATCTGGACCGGCGGCGACTGCCACCTGTACAGCAACCATGCCGTGCAGGTCGAGCTGCAGCTGAGCCGCGCGCCCCTGCCCTACCCAACGCTGCAGATCAAGCGCCGGCCAGACTCGATTTTTGACTACCAGTTTGACGACTTCGAGTTTCTCGACTACCAGCACCATCCGGCCATCAAGGCGCCGGTGGCCGTCTGATGCCAAAAATCAGCCTGATCTATGCCAGAGCCGCCAACGGCGTGATCGGCAAGGACAACGCCATGCCCTGGCACCTGCCCGAGGACCTGGCCCATTTCAAGCGCCTGACGCAGGGCTGGCCGGTCATCATGGGCCGCAAGACCTGGGATTCGCTGCCGCCGCGCTTTCGCCCTCTGCCCGGTCGGACCAATATCGTCATTACCCGGCAAACCGGCTGGAACGCGGCCGGCGCGCAGCCGGCTTGCAGCCTGGCCGATGCGCTGGCGCAATGCAGCCAATCCGGGCAGGTCTGGATCATCGGCGGGGCGCAAATCTATGCCCAGGCCGAGCCGCTGGCCGACTGCATCGAGGTCACCGAAATTGCCGAAGATTTTGCAGGCGACGCCTTTGCCCCGGCGCTTGGCCCCCGATGGCTCGAAGCCGGGCGTGAGAGCCATGTCGCCGCCAGCGGCCTGAAATTCAGCTTTGTCACCTATTACTCCCCTACAAAAGAAAGCTAAGCATGTCAGGACAAGGATTTCACGTACACGGCCCGCATGACCATGAGCTCGAGCATGCTGCGCAGGGCGGGCACGACAGCAGCAGCAGCGGCGGCATGATCGCGCAGATTGCCGTCGTCACCGCCATCATCGCCACGGTGGGTGCCCTGTTTTCCTACATGGGCGGGGCCACGCAGGCCAATGCCGGCCTGTACAAGAACAACGCGGCCATCAAAAAGACCGAAGCGGCCAACCAGTGGAGCTACTTCCAGTCCAAAAGTACCAAGCAGTCGCTGGCCGAGTTTGCCCGCGACCTGGCGCCCGAAGACAAGCGGGTGGCTTACCAGGGCAAGATCGACCGCTACGAAAAGGAAAAAGGCGAGATCAAGCTGGGCGCCGAAAAACTCGAAACCGAGGCCACCACCTGGGACAAATCGTCCGACGAACAAATGCACCAGCACCACCGCTGGGCGCAGGCCACCACCGTGCTGCAGGTGTCCATCGCCCTGGCAGCCATCGCCCTGCTGACGCGCAAGAAGTGGCTGGAATACGGGATGTTTGCGCTGGCTGCCATAGGCGTCGTGCTGGGTGGCCTGGCTGCCCTGCATATTTGATCGCTGTCAGTGCCCGTCTACAGCGGGCGGGAGCCAAAAAAAAATGAAAATCGCCACCTGGAACATCAACTCCCTGACCGTGCGGCTGCCGCAGGTACTCGACTGGCTGGCCGCCAACCCGGTCGATGCGCTGTGCCTGCAGGAGCTCAAGCTGAGCGACGACAAGTTTCCGCTGGCCGCGCTTGAGGCGGCCGGCTACCACAGCGCCGTCTTTGGCCAGAAGACCTACAACGGCGTGGCCATCCTGAGCCGTACGCCGGGACGCGCCATCGTGCGCAACATCGAGGGCTTTGCCGACGAGCAGTCGCGCGTCATTGCCGCCACGCTGGACCTGCCGGGCCTGCCGGGTGGCGAGGTGCGGCTGGTGAACGGCTATTTTGTCAACGGCCAGTCGCCGGAAAGCGAAAAATTCGCCTACAAGATGAAATGGCTGGAGGGCCTGCGCGGCTGGCTGCGCGAAGAACTGGCCAGGTATCCAAACCTGGTGCTGCTGGGCGACTTCAACATCACCGCCGACGACCGCGACACCTTTGACCCCGAAGGCCTGCGCGAAACCATCCACCACACCAGCGAAGAGCGGCTGCATTTCCAGGCCCTGGTCAAGCTCGGCCTGAACGACGCCTTTCGCCTGTTCGAGCAGCCCGAGAAAAGCTATTCCTGGTGGGACTACCGCGAGTTTGCCTTCCGGCGCAACCGCGGCATGCGGATTGACTATATTTTGGTCAGCGACGCCCTCAAGCCGCGCGTGCGCAGCTGCGTGATCGACAAGCTGCCGCGCAAGAACGAGCGGCCCAGCGACCATGTGCCGGTCATCGTGGAACTCAGTCCGCTATAAGTTAAATAGCAAGGTATGTCGGCCTGACAAGCACTTTTACCTGATTTTCACCATGCTTTATGCCCCTGCAAGGCTGGAGGCCGGCAGGCGGCCCCCACCGGGCGTTCGCACTCAAAAGGCCACGGCTTGGCCATCCTTGCGCGGGTCCGAGCCGGCGATGTAGGCTTCCCCATGCCGGAGCACCAGCTGCGCGCCGCCAAAGGCGAACACGCCGTTGCCGCGCTCGACCGTCACCGCATGCCCGCGCGCGGCCAGTGCACTAACCACCTCGGCGTTGAAGCCTGGCTCGACCGCCACCTGGCGGCCACCGGTCACGCGCCAGCGCGGCGCATCGGCCGCGGCCTGCGGGTTTTGCCCATAGTGCAGCACGCGCAGGGCCATCTGCACATGGCCTTGCGACTGCATCGGCCCGCCCATCACGCCGAAAGCCATCTGCGGCGAACCGTCGGCATGCATGGCGAACGCCGGGATGATGGTGTGCGACGGCCGCTTGGCCGGGCCGACCTGGTTGGCATGACCAGGCGCCAGGGAAAAGCCGTGTCCCCGGTTTTGCAGGCTGATGCCGGTGCCCGGCACGACGATGCCCGAGCCAAAGCCCATGTAGTTGGACTGGATGAACGACACCATCATGCACGCCGCATCGGCCGCCGCCACATACACCGTGCCGCCCGGCCTGGGCGCGCCGTAGCCGGGGTCGCCGGCCCGGTCGCGGTCGATCAGCCGGGCGCGCTCGGCCAGGCAGGCCGGCGCCAGGAGTTCGGCGGGCGTGACGCGCATGGCGTCGATGTCGGCGTTGTACTGGTGCAGGTCGGCCAGCGCCAGCTTCATCGCCTCGATCGCCAGGTGCACCGTGTCGACATGGTCCACCGGCTGCTCGCCCAGGCCCAGCGCCTGCAGCATGCCCAGGGCCATCAAGGCGGCGATGCCCTGCCCGTTCGGCGGCAGCTCGTGCACCACCGAGCCGGCAAAGGGCTGCGCCAGCGTGCCGCACCAGTCGACGCGGTGGCTGGCCAGGTCGCCTTCGGTCAGCGCCCCGCCATGGGCTCTGGCATGCGCGGCGATGCGTCAGGCCAGCGCACCGCTGTAAAACGCCTCGCCATGGCTGTCGGCAATCGCTTCCAGCGTGGCGGCATGGCCTGCGCTGCGAAACAGCTCGCCGGTCCGTGGGGCGGCCGTTCTTGACATGCGGCATGCCCGACGCAATGGCATCGATCAGCATCTGCACCGAGCCGGCAATCACATCGGGAATGGCCAACGCCGTGCCCTTGCAGGGCACATGGGTGATGAAGATGCCTGTCTGGGCCTTGAACGCTTCGGTGGTCAGGT
>JACMQR010000031.1 GCA_014376885.1 Polaromonas sp. | reverse complement strand
TCGATGGATGCAGCCGTCCGCAGCTCAGGCCTTTTTGTCCTGGCCGATCAAAAGCCTTGCATCTGACAAGTACATGTGCGGCGGGACCTCAAGGTTGTCTGGAGAGGGCTTGTTTTTGTAAACGCGGCCCGCCAGATCGAATGTCGAGCCATGGCAGGGACACAAGAAGCCGCCATGCCAATCGTCAGGCAGCGACGCCTGTGCACCGGTCTGGAACTTGTCAGATGGCGAGCATCCGAGGTGGGGGCAAATGCCCACTACCACCAAGGTGTCAGCCTTGATGGAGCGGGTCTCGTTACGGGCATATTCGGGCGTCCACTCGGGCAGCTTGCGCTCGGATTTCGCATCGGCCAGCAGGCCGTCGACCTGCGCCAGCGATGCCAGCTGCTCCGGCGTGCGCTTGACGATCCAGACCGGCTTGCCGCGCCATTCCACGGTCATTTTTTCACCCGGCTTCAATGCGGAGATGTCAACCTCGACCGCAGCGCCGGTGGCTTTGGCGCGCTCTGAGGGCTGAAAGGTGCTGATGAACGGCACGGCTACGGCGGCCACTCCGGCCCCGCCAACGGCGCAGGTGGCCACGATCCAGTTTCTTTTGTCTTTATCGATGGGCGCGCCCTTCGGCGCGTCCATTACGCTTGCTTGAGTCATTGAAAATCCTTCAAGAACTGGCTTGAAACAGGAGTGGTTAATTTTTAACCCTATATTGTACTGGAGTAAGAAATGGTTTTTGCCAGCGTTTTGGCGCTTTAAGGTCTTGCGGCGCGGCTGATTTTTCGCTGCGGATTGGCCCGGTCCATGGAACCTCCGGCCATGCCGAAAATCTGCAAGCCCAGGCCGGAACGGCATAATCAGGCGTGTCAGCTTCAAGCAACGCCCGGCCACGCAACCGCGTTCACAAAGGGGAAAAAAATGACGATGGTGCAGGAATTCCGGGAATTCGCCGTCAAAGGCAATGTCATCGACCTGGCAGTTGGCGTGATCATCGGCGCGGCTTTCGGCAAGATAGTCGATTCGGTCGTCAGCGACCTGATCCTGCCCATCGTGGGCGCGGTCGTGGGCAAGCTGGACTTTTCAAACCTGTTCATCATTCTTGGCGCCGTGCCACCGGGCATTGCGACAACGCTGGACGCGCTTAAAAAAGCCGGGGTTCCGGTGTTTGCCTATGGCAATTTCATCACGGTCGCCGTGAACTTTGCCATTCTGGCGTTCATCATTTTTTTGATGGTCAAGCAAATCAACCGGCTAAAGCGCCGCGCGGTGATCACCGCGACCGCTGCGCCTGTCGCGCCCGCCGAAGACATCGTGCTGCTTCGGGAAATCCGTGACAGTTTGAAACGGTAGGCGCTGGCGGCGACGCAGGCAAGCCATGCAATTGCACCCGCCGCGCGGGCAAGCATTCACAGCGCGGTATTGCTACTCTTTAAAAAACGTCACCGCAGCGGTTCGGCCGGCCAGGTTCTGGCCATGCGGATGGCAGCCAGCAGGCTTGAGGCGTCGGCCTTTGCCGTGCCGGCGATGTCAAACGCGGTGCCGTGGTCCGGACTGGTGCGCACCAGCGGCAGTCCGAGGGTGACGTTAACCCCCTGCTCCACGCCAAGGTACTTGACCGGAATCAGGCCCTGATCGTGGTACATCGCCACCACCACGTCGAACTCGCCTGGTTTGGCAGGCGTATTGCGCGCGCGCATGAAAACCGTGTCGGGTGCAAACGGGCCGTGCGCGTCGATTCCTTCCTTCACCGCCGCAGCGATGGCCGGCGCGATGATGGCCTGCTCTTCAGTGCCAAACCGCCCGCCCTCGCCCGCGTGGGGATTGAGCCCGGCCACGGCAATGCGCGGCAAGCGCGCCTGGCCGGCGGCCACTGCGCGGTGCGCAATTCGCAGGGTCTGCAGCACGTTGTCATAAGTGACCGCTTCTATGGCGTTTCTGAGCGACAGGTGAATGCTGACCAGAACCGTTTTAAGCTCCTGGTTGGCCAGCATCATGCGCACGGGAACCAGGTTTGCCGGCTTGCCGAGGAAATTGGCTGCCTCGGCCTGCAGCATTTCGGTGTGGCCGGGAAAACGGGCGGCCCAGCCGCCCGCCGCGAGCAGCGCTTCCTTGTGGATCGGCGCTGTCACCATGGCGGCGGCTTGGCCCGCCAAGACCGTGCGGGCCGCCCAGACAATGCAGTCGGCGGCGGCCTGGCCCGACAACCCACTGATGCGCCCGAACGGCGGCGGGACCGGCAGCGCGCACTTCTGGAGCACTCCCATGCAGTTGGCCGGAACGGACTGCCAGGCGTCGAGCGCACCGAGCTGGGCCACCGGCAGCGCTGGTTTTCCGCTTTGAAAAGCTACCAGGGCAGCGGCGCGGCGCAGCGTGGCGGTGTCGCCAACGACCACGCAACCGGCAAGTTCCTGCGGCGCGGCGCAAAACGCCTTCGCGATGATTTCCGGGCCGATGCCGGCCGCGTCGCCCATGGTGATGAGCAAGGGACGAGGTGGGCGGCTCATGCGGGGTTGTCGATCTCGATGAACTGGTGGTCCAGGCCGAACTGGTCCGCCACATGCCCAGCCGCCGCTGGCGCGCCGTAGCGCTCGGAAGCATGGTGGCCGCAGGCGATGAACACGACGTTCATTTCGCGCGCGCAGTGCGCCTGCGGCTCCGAAATCTCGCCGGTGATGAAGGCATCGGCGCCGGCGGCAATCGCAGCCTCGAAATAGCCTTGCGCGCCGCCACTGCACCAAGCTATGGTTTTGATAGCTTTGTCTGAAGGCCCTACCTGCACTACAGGCCTTTTCAATGTCTTTTCAAGGTGAAGAACCAGGTCGCTGGCTGCGGCAAAGCAGCCGCCATCGGTTCGCCCGCCAAGGCATCCCAATGCCTGCTCGCCGAAAAAACTGCGGGCTGCCAGGCCCAGTTGCGCGCCCAGCTGGGCATTGTTACCCAGTTGGGGATGGGCATCGAGCGGCAAGTGGTAGGCGAACAGGTTGATGTCGTGGGCCAGCAGCAGGGCCAGGCGCTGCTTCATCCAGCCCGTCACGCAGCCATCCTGGCCGCGCCAGAAAAGCCCGTGGTGCACAAAGATGGCATCGGCCTGGGCGCCAATGGCCGCCTCGATCAACGCCCGGCTGGCCGTCACCCCAGAGACGATGCGGCGAACCTGCAGCTTTCCTTCGACCTGCAGGCCGTTGGGGCCGTAGTCCTTGAAGCGCGCCGGTTGCAGCAGCGCATCGAACGCCTGCAGCAAACTCAAATTCGTTGTAGTGCCCATGGCTCGATTGTGTCAGGCATGGCCTGAGGCGCCGGGATGTTGGTCTTTTTTCAGGCGCAACCGATTTGCAATCGCCGCCCGCCAAGGCGCCCGCCGCCGGCATCAAGCACAATACCGCTTCGGGAGCCGCTGGCGGGCCATGCCGGCGCAACCCCCGCTCCTTCTTTTCACATCTGCCAACTCCTGATTGACCCATGAAGCGTACCTGGCTACTGTTTTCCCAGACGGTCACTGTACTGGTGGCGGCTTATTTTGTCGTGGCAACACTTCAGCCGCAGTGGCTGAACAAGCGCACGCTGCTGGCCGGTGTCGCCGTCATCGAAGCGCCCGCTGGCAGCCTGCCACGGGCCGCCGGTTCGGCCAGCCCGATGGGCAGTTTTGCACCGGCAGCAAAAATAGCCTCGGCGGCGGTGGTGAGCATCAACACCAGCAAGGCGGCCGTCAAGAATCCGCAGATGAACGAGCCTTGGTTCCGCTTTTTCTTTGGCGACCAAAATCCCGGCGATGCCCAGGCCGGACTGGGCAGCGGCGTGATCGTCAGCTCAAGCGGCTACATCCTGACGAACAACCATGTGGTCGAAGGCGCGGACGAAATCGAGGTCGTCCTGAACGACACCCGCAAGGCCAAGGCCAAGGTGATCGGCACCGACCCGGACACGGACCTGGCGATCCTCAAGATCGACCTGGACAAGCTTCCCGTGATTGTGCTGGGCAACTCGGACCAGCTTCAGGTGGGCGATCCGGTGCTGGCCATTGGCAATCCGTTCGGCGTCGGCCAGACGGTGACCGGCGGTATTGTGAGCGCCCTGGGGCGCAACCAGCTGGGCATCAACACTTTCGAGAACTTCATCCAGACCGATGCCGCCATCAACCCGGGAAACTCCGGCGGCGCGCTGGTCGACGGCAATGGCAACCTGCTGGGCATCAACACCGCCATCTACTCCCGCTCGGGCGGCTCGATGGGCATTGGTTTTGCCATTCCGGTGTCGACCGCCAAACAGGTGCTTGAAGGCATCGTGGCAGAGGGCCAGGTGACGCGCGGCTGGATCGGCGTGGAGCCGCAAGAGCTCAATGCCGAGCTGGCCGAAGCGTTCAAGCTCAGGCCGGAAGCCGCCAAGGCGGGCGGCGTGATCATCACCGGCGTGCTGCAAAACGGGCCAGCCGCCCAGGGCGGCATCCGGCCCGGCGATGTCATCCTGGCAGTTGCCGGCCAGCCGGTGGGCAATGTCAGCCAGCTGCTGACCGCTGTCGCGGCGCTCAAGCCGGGCACGCCGGCGGCGCTGAAGGTGCTTCGGGGCGACGGTTCGGTCGAGATCGCGGTGACGCCAGGCAAACGCCAGCGCGCCAAGGTTCAGCGCTGACCGGCTTTCAGGGCCGCTGACGGCATGTTGTCAAGGCGTGGGCGCCTGCCGGCAAACTCAACCGCTGAACTCAACCGGCACACGCTGCTGCGCGCTGCCCGCGTGACCATACGCCCGATGCGCAGCCAGCATGGCTCTTTTTCATTTGGCGGCTTCGGCCGCCGCACCAGGCGCTGTGGTGCGTTTGATAAACACCTGGGCCGCCAGGATGCCCACCTCGTACAGACCGCCCACCACCATCAGCAGCATGATCATCGAGCCCGCATCGGGCGGCGTGACCAGCGCCGTGCCGATGGCCGCCGCCACCCAGAAGTAGCCCCGGTACTGGCGCAGCTGGGCCACTGTCAGCACGCCCATGCGCACCAGCAGGATGACCGCAATCGGGACCTCGAATGCCAGGCCGAACGCCAAAAACATGCCCAGCACAAAGTTCAGGTATTCCTCGATGTCAGGCGCAGCGGTGATTGATTTCGGCGCAAAGCTCTGGATAAAGCTGAACACCTGGCCAAAAACCACGAAATAGCAAAACGCCACGCCGAAAAAAAACAGCAGCGTGCTGGACACGACCAGCGGCATGACCAGTTTTTTTTCATGCGAGTACAGGCCAGGCGCCACAAACGCCCACACCTGGTAAAGCACGACCGGCAGCGCAATCATGAAGGCCGCCATGAACAAAATCTTGATGGGCACGACAAACGGCGAAATGACATTGGTGGCGATCAAGGTGGCGCCCTTGGGCAGGCTGGCGATCAACGGCGCGGCCATCAGGTCATACAGCGCGCCCGGGCCGGGAAACAGCGCCAGCACCGCCGCCGCGATGCCGATGGCAATCACCGCCTTGATCAGCCGGTCGCGCAGTTCCATCAGGTGCTGCACGAAGGGTTGCTCGGTGCCCGCGAGTTCGTCGGGCTTGTCGCTGCCAGTGGGATTGGGGTCGCTCATGAGGGGTGTTTGCGCCAGGAAAATTGCGCCGGTCGGCGCGCATAAGTGAATTCGGAACTACGCGTTATGCCTTGCGGCCAGGCTGCGGGCGAAATCTTGCCACGCGCGCCGCGCCTGACTGGGCTTTCGTGCGAACGCCTGACCGAGCCTTGAACCATTGCGGCGTGGCACCGCGCTTGAGGCGCCACTTCTTTTTCGGCAGCCGGTACTCGGGAAAAATCTCGAAACCAGGCGCTGCAGCGGATGCATCGGCCGAGGTGGTGGACGGCGTCTCGGCCCATGATTTTTCGAAGTCGCCCGCGCCGGTCCTGATCGAGTTTTCAACATCGCGCGCCGCGCCCTCGACGTCTTCCTTCATTTTCTTGAACTCGTCAAGCTCCATGGAGCGGTTGACCTCTTGCTTGACATCATTGACATAGCGCTGCGCCTTGCCCAGCAGGGTACCGACAGTACGGGCCAGGCGCGGCAGCTTTTCCGGGCCGATCACGATCAGCGCCACAGCGCCAATCAGCGCGATTTTGGAGATGCCCAGGTCAATCATGGCAAGCAGGCCTGCGGTTCAGACCGGCCGCCGGGCCGCGCCGGGGCCGACTGCGCCCGCTCGGGGGCAGCGCGGCACGCAAGGCGGCTGGCGTCGGGGTGCGCATCGGTCAGGACTTCTGCCGGGCTTCGACATCGATCGTGTTGTGCTCTGCCTTGGCTTTGGTGTCGGCCGCCTGGGCGTTCGTCACCTGGCTGGGCGGCACCACCGGCTTGTCCTCGGCCGGCGGCTGTCCGCCTTCTTTCATGCCGTGCTTGAATCCCTTGACCGCGCCGCCCAGGTCGCCGCCCATGTTCCTGAGCTTTTTGGTGCCGAACACCATCACGACGATCAGCAGCACGATCAGCCAGTGCCAAATTGAAAATCCACCCATGTTTTGCTCCTGCTCTGGAATCACCAGAAATTGAAATGACAAGACCGAAAGCCTGATTCTAAAGGCCCGGTGTGCCCGCGCCTATGACCCTGCGAGCCGGCTGGATAGCGCCCGAGCCGCCGCCGCCGCCCTGCCCCGTCCGACCTGTCAGCCCTTGAGCCATGGCCGCGGCCCGCCCATCACATGCATGTGCAGGTGATGGACCTCCTGCCCGCCGGCCGCGCCGGTATTCAGAACGATGCGAAAGCCGCCCTCGGGATAGGCGGCGCAGCCCTGCTCCAGGGCCAGGCGCGGCGCCAGCACCAGCATGCGGCCGAGCAGCGCGGCATGCTCGGGGCCGGCCTGCGCCATCGACGGAATATGCATTTTCGGAATGATCATGAAATGCACCGGCGCCCAGGGATGGATGTCGTGAAAGGCGAACAGCTCGTCGTCCTCATGCACCTTGCGGCTGGGAATGGCGCCGGCGGCAATCTTGCAGAAAATGCAGTGCTCGGGATGGCTCATGCGGCCTCCACCGAGCGGCCGGCGTTCATGCGCACCATGCCCTTGACAATGCGGTACAGGAACCAGACCGAGATCAGGCCCCAGGCAATCCAGCCCGGCACGATAAACAGCAGCCACAGCCAGGAGGTCAGCAGGTACAAGATGCCGGCCCAGATGACCGAGCGGATGCGCCAGCTGAAATGCGAGGCCTGCCAGGTGTTGGCCGCGTCGCTGCGCTTGACCAGGTCGATCACCAGCGCCACCACCAGCAGGGCGATGGACACCTGGGCGCCCGGCAACACGGCCGCCACCGCCACCACCAGGTGCAGCAGGTAGCTGACCCAGCCCCAGGTTTTCAGGCCTTCATGCGGCTCTATCGTCACGATGTCGTTGTTCATGGCGTGCCTTTATTCAGTCTTGGGTCGCTTCGCGCTGCTGCGCCTTGCGCAGCGCCATTTCCTCGATGCCGCTGGTGCCCGCGCGGCGCTCCAGTTCGGCCAGCACATCGGCCGGGCGCAGGTTGTAGTGCGCCAGCGCGATCAGCGAATGAAACCACAGGTCGGCCACTTCGCCGACCAGCCTGCCCTGCAGCTCGGGCGTCGGGCCGCCATGGTCGATGTCCTTGGCGGCCATCACGGTCTCGGTGGCCTCCTCGCCGATTTTTTTCAGAAAGGCGTCCGGGCCTTTGTGCAGCAGGCGCGCCACATAGCTTTTGTCAGGGTCGCCGCCTTGTCCCGGCTTGCGGGATTCGATGGTGCGCGCCAGGCGCTCCAGGGTGTCGTTTGAATTCATGGGGTCCATTGCAGGCTATTTGTAGATGCTGGCGGGGTCTTTCAAGACCGGCTCGGTGGCGACCCACTGGCCGCCCTGGTAAAGGCTGAAAAAGCAGCTATGGCGGCCGGTGTGGCAGGCGATTCCGGGCTGGCCGGGCGCGTGGCCCTGCTGGGTCACCTTGAGCAGCACGACGTCGCTGTCGCAGTCCAGGCGGATTTCATGCACCGTCTGGAAATTGCCAGACGCTTCGCCCTTGTGCCACAGGCGGTTGCGCGAGCGGCTGAAATACACCGCCTGGCCGAGTTCGGCGGTTTTTTCAAGCGCTTCGCGGTTCATCCAGGCGAACATCAGGACGTCGCCGCTGCCGGCTTCCTGCGCAATCACGGGCACCAGGCCCTTGTCGTCCCAACGGACGGTGTCTAACCAATTCATCGGCGTATTGTCCGCGATTGCAGCGCGCTGTTCCGACCGGGCCCTGGCTGTGCTATGAAATAAATAGCTGAAGGTGACCGTCCGGCAAGCACAGGCGGGCCAAATTGCCTTAAATTCAGAGCCGCACCGGAATGCCGCGCCCGGCCATGTGCCGCTTGGCCTGCTGAACGGTGAATTCGCCGTAATGGAAAATGCTGGCCGCCAGCACCGCATCGGCGCCGCCGATCTGCACGCCGTCGGCCAGGTGGTCCAGGGTGCCGACGCCGCCCGAGGCGATCACCGGCACGCCGACGGCATCGCTCACCGCGCGCGTCAGCGCCAAGTCGAAGCCTGACTTGGTGCCGTCGCGGTTCATGCTGGTGAGCAAAATCTCGCCCGCGCCGCGCCGTGCCATGTCGACGGCCCAGGCGACGGCGTCCAGGCCGGTGTTCTGGCGGCCGCCGTGGCTGTAGACATCCCAGCCGGCGCCGCGCAGCAATGCGTCTTCAGCGCTGCGGCGCTTGGCGTCGATCGCCACGACGATGCACTGCGCGCCGTACTTGGCCGAGGCGTCGCTGATGACCTGCGGATTGGCCAGCGCGGCCGAGTTGAAGCTGGTCTTGTCGGCGCCGGCGTTGAGCAGGCGGCGCACATCGTCGACGGTGCGCACGCCGCCGCCGACGGTCAGCGGAATGAACACCTGCGCGGCCACCGCCTCGATGATGTGCAGGATCAAATCGCGCCCGTCGCTGGTGGCGGTGATGTCCAGGAAGGTCAGCTCGTCGGCGCCCTGGTCGTTGTAGCGCGCGGCAATCTCCACGGGGTCGCCGGCATCGCGCAGTTCAAGGAAGTTGACGCCCTTGACAACCCGGCCGCCGGTGACGTCCAGACAGGGAATGATGCGTTTAGCGAGCATGGGCTGATTTACATGATGAGTTTGTATTGCCAAGGCGCAGTGGATGCACTGGGCGGCTCTGCAGCAAGCCGGGGCCACGGAACCGGCTTCGCCGGGCCGTAGGCGCCGGGCTGCGAGACGCAGCCCTTCTGCATGCCGCCCAAACCTGCACCGCAGGTTTGGAGCCGCGGCACACAGCCCCCTCGGGGGGCAGGGAGCCACACGCAGTGGACGACCGTGGGGGCATGGTCATCCGTTGAGCGCGTCGGCGCGCGCCTGCGCCGCTTCGAAATCCAGGTCGCCGCTGTAGATTGAGCGGCCGCAGATCACGCCCTGCACGCCTTCGTCTTCCACCGCGCACAGCGCGTCGATGTCGGCCATGTTCGACAGGCCGCCCGAAGCGATCACCGGAATGGTCAAGGCCTTTGCCAGCCGTACGGTCGCCTCGATGTTGATGCCGCTGAGCATGCCATCGCGGCCGATGTCGGTGTAGATGATCGATTCGACGCCGTGGTCCTGAAACTTCTTGGCCAGATCGACGACCTCATACGCGGTCATCTTGCTCCAGCCGTCGGTGGCGACCTTGCCGTCCTTGGCGTCCAGGCCAACGATGATGTGGCCGGTGAAGGCGGTGCAGGCATCTTGCTAAAAGCCCGGATTTTTCACGGCGGAGGTGCCGATGATGAAATGG
>JACMQR010000239.1 GCA_014376885.1 Polaromonas sp. | reverse complement strand
CCTGGATGCCGGCTTTCAGCCGGGCATGGGCCACATCGTGCCGGACCGCCTTTTCTGGGCGCAGTCTGAAGACGATGACGAGGCCGGCGATGATGCGGCCGATGTCGACCCCTCCGGTACCGACGATGCCGGCCTGACCTCTCTTCTTCCCTTTAGCCCCTCCCCCAATGGAACCACCAAACATTAACCCCGCTCACCCCGCTCACCCTGCTCACCCCGACCTGGCCATGACAAGCTCCCGCAGCGCCGCTCTGTTCGAACGCGCCCAAAAACTGATTCCCGGCGGCGTCAACTCGCCGGTTCGCGCCTTTCGCGCCGTGGGCGGCACGCCGCGCTTTGTGCAGCGCGCGCAGGGCGCGTATTTCTGGGACGCCGACGGCCGGCGCTATATCGACTACATCGGCTCCTGGGGGCCGATGATCCTCGGCCATGGCCATCCGGCCGTGCTGGAAGCGGTGCAAAAAGCGATGCTCGATGGCTTTTCCTACGGCGCGCCGACCGAGCGCGAGGTCGAGATGGCCGAGGAAATCGTCAAGCTGGTGCCATCCATCGAAATGGTCCGGCTGGTCAGCTCGGGCACCGAGGCGACGATGAGTGTCATCCGGCTGGCGCGCGGCGCCACCGGGCGCAGCAAGATCATCAAGTTCGAGGGCTGCTACCACGGCCACTCGGATGCGCTGCTGGTCAAGGCCGGCTCGGGCCTGGCGACCTTCGGCAGCCCGACCAGCGCCGGCGTGCCGCCCGAGGTGGTGCAGCACACCTTGGTGCTGGAGTACAACCACCTCGCCCAGCTGGAAGAAGCCTTTTCGCTGCATGGCCGGGAAATTGCCTGCCTGATGATCGAGCCGATCTGCGGCAACATGAACTTTGTGCGCGCCAGCGTGCCCTTCATCCAGCGCTGCCGCGAGCTTTGCACGCAGTATGGCGCGCTGCTGGTGTTCGACGAGGTGATGACTGGCTTTCGGGTGGCGCTGGGCGGCGCACAAAGCATTTATGCGCTCAGCATTCCCGGCTTCAAGCCGGACCTGACGGCGCTGGGCAAGGTGATTGGCGGCGGCATGCCGATGGCCGCCTTTGGCGGCACGCGCGCGGTGATGGAGCAGCTGGCGCCGCTGGGCGGGGTGTACCAGGCCGGCACCCTGTCGGGCAATCCAATAGCCACCGCCTGCGGCCTGGCCACGCTGCGGGAGATCCAGAAACCGGGTTTTTACGCGGCACTGGCCGAGCGCACCCGCAGCCTGGCCACGGGCTTGACGCAAGCGGCGAGCCAGGCCGGCGTGCCGTTTTGCGCCGACAGCGAAGGCGGCATGTTCGGCTTTTTCCTGCTGGACGCGCTGCCGCAAAACTATGCGCAGGTCATGAAAACCGACAGCCCGGCGTTCAACCGCTTTTTCCACGCCATGCTGGACAGCGGCGTGTACTACGCCCCGGCGCTGTATGAAGCCGGTTTTGTCAGCGCCGCCCACACCGCCGGCGACATTGCCGCGACGGTGGCGGCAGCAGCGCAGTTTTTTGCACAGCTGCCGGCGCAAACCCGGGCTTGATGGGTGTCGCCTTGAGAGCTTTTGATGCTATAAAAAAAATATCTGCTTATCAAGGCTCCACCTGCACCTTGCATTGATTTACTGTAAAAAAAGCGGCCCAGGCCGCTTTTTTTATGGCCGGCCCACCGCTGGCGGGCCTACCGCGTCAATGCCTGAAATGTCGCACACCGGTCAGCACCATCACCACGCCGCGCTCGTTGGCCGCATCGATCACTTCCGTGTCGCGCATCGATCCGCCGGGCTGGATCACGCAGGCAGCGCCGGCATCGACGACCACATCCAGGCCGTCGCGAAACGGGAAGAACGCATCGCTTGCCACTGCCGTGCCCTTGAGCGACAGGCCGGCGTGTCCGGCCTTGATGCTGGCGATGGGCGCCGAGTCCAGCCGGCCCATCTGGCCGGCGCCAACCCCCTTGGTCATGCCGCCGGCACAAAACACGATGGCGTTGGACTTGACGAATTTGGCGACCTTCCAGGCAAACAGCAAATCCTGCAATTGCGCCGGCGTGGGTTGCCGCTGGCTGACAACCTTCAGGTCAGCCAGCGCCAGCTGGTGGTTGTCGGCGGTCTGCATCAAGAGGCCCGAGCCGACACGCTTGATGTCGATCAGGTTGCGGCCCTGAAGCCAGGGGGTCGCGCCGCCGGGCGGCAGGTCGATCTGCAAAATCCGCACATTGACCTTGGTCTTGAACACCGCCAGCGCCTCGGGGGTGAAGCCGGGCGCCATCAGCACCTCCACAAATTGCTTTGAAATTTGTAGCGCGGCACGCTCGTCCACCGTGCAGTTAAAGGCGATGATGCCGCCAAAAGCCGAGGTCGGGTCGGTGGTGAAGGCCTTGCTGTAGGCCTGCAGCGCATCGGCGCCCAGCGCCACGCCGCAGGGGTTGGCATGCTTGACGATGACGCAGGCCGCTTCCCCAAAGCTCTTGACGCATTCCCAGGCGGCGTCGGCGTCGGCAATGTTGTTGTAGGACAGCTCCTTGCCCTGCAACTGCGTGGCCGTGACCAGCGAGCCAGGCGCCGGGTGCAGGTCGCGGTACAGCGCGGCCTGCTGGTGCGAATTCTCGCCATAGCGCAGGTCCTGCAGCTTGGTGAACTGGCTGTTGGCCTGGCCGGCGAACAGCGCGCGCTCGGGCACATAGGTTTCTGACAGCTTGGCCGCGTCGAACGCGACCGACGACAAATAGTCGCTGATCGCGCCATCGTACTGACTGATGCGGTTGAACGCAGCCACCGACAGGGCGAATTTGGTGGCATCAAGCAGCTTGCCGCCGGCTTTGAGTTCGGCCAGCACGCCGGCATACTGCGACGCGTCGGTCAGCACGCCGACATCCTTCCAGTTCTTGGCCGCCGAGCGCACCATGGCCGGGCCGCCGATGTCGATGTTCTCGATCGCGTCGTCCAGCGTGCAGCCGGGCTTGGCCACGGTGGCTTCAAACGGGTAGAGGTTGACCACCAGCAGGTCGATGGTGGCAATGCCATGCGTTTGCAGCGCGGCCATGTGCTCGGGCTGGTCGCGCCGGGCCAGCAGGCCGCCGTGGATGGTCGGGTGCAGCGTCTTGACGCGGCCATCGAGCATTTCCGGAAAACCGGTGTGCGCGGCCACTTCGGTCACAGGCAAGCCGGCATCCGCCAGCAGTTTGGCCGTTCCGCCAGTGGACAGCAATGTGACGCCAAGGGCATGCAGCGCCTGGGCAAAGTCAAGGATGCCGGTTTTGTCGGACACGGAAATCAAGGCGTTCATGGAATCTTCTAAAGGAAATTTAAGGAAGCGGTTGGCGGGCATCGACACGGGGCCGGGCTTATTTGATGAGCTTGTGCTCGACGAGTTTTTTGCGCAGGGTGTTGCGGTTCAGTCCCAGCCATTCGGCCGCGCGCGACTGGTTTTGCTCGGCATGGTGCATGACGACTTCGAGCAGCGGCTTTTCCACCACCCGCACCATCATGTCGTACATGCGATCGGGCGCGGTGCCGCCCAGGTCGGTGAAATAGCCCTCCAGGCTGGAGCGCACGCACTCTTCCAAATTGATCTTGCTCATGGTGCAGCTTGCTCCGTTTTTTTATCGTTGTTCATGGCCTGCTTGTCCGCCGGTCCGCGCAAGCCGTCGGCAGGCGCCGGAATGCGGTCTGCCTGCGCCCCCAGGGCGTCAAAAAATTCACCCACCGCCGCCAGCTGCGCCCGGCAATCCTCCAGCGCGTTCAGGCGGCTGCGAAATGCGTCGCCACCCGGCAGGGCGTTGACATACCAGGCGATGTGCTTGCGCGCGGTGCGCACGCCGGTGAATTCGCCATAGAGCTGGTAGTGGTCGAGCAGATGGTCGAGCAGCAGCCGTTTGACATCCAGCACCAGCGGCGGCGCCAGGCGGCTGCCGGTCGCCAGGAAATGCGTCAGCTCGCGAAAAATCCACGGCCGGCCCTGGGCGGCGCGGCCGATCATCAGCGCATCGGCGCCGGTGTAGGCCAGCACATCCCGGGCCTTTTCCGGGCTGCCGATATCGCCGTTGGCCACCAGCGGGATGCGCAGCGCGGCCTTCACCTCGGCAATGGTGTCGTACTCGGCCAGGCCCTTGTAGCCCTGCTCGCGGGTGCGGCCATGCACGGCAATCATCTGCACCCCGGCGCTTTCGGCGGCGCGCGCAATGCTGACGGCGTTTTTATGGCCCGGCGCCCAGCCGGTGCGCATCTTCAGCGTCACCGGAACGCCGTGCGGCAGGCAGGCGGCCACCACCGCCTCGACGATTTGCAACGCCAAGGCTTCGTTTTGCATCAGCGCCGAGCCGGCCCACTTGTTGCAGACCTTTTTGGCCGGGCAGCCCATGTTGATGTCGATGATCTGCGCGCCCCGGTCGATGTTGTAGGCCGCGGCGTCGGCCATCATCTGCGCGTCGGTGCCGGCGATCTGCACCGCGATTGGCGCGGCTTCGCCCTCATGGTTGGCGCGGCGCGAGGTTTTCAGCGTGTCCCACAGGTCGCGGCGCGAGGTCACCATCTCGCTGACCGCATAGCCGGCGCCGAGCTTTTTGCAAAGCTGGCGAAACGGCCGGTCGGTGACACCGGCCATGGGCGCGGCAAACACATTGTTCGCCAAGGCGTAAGGGCCGATATTCATGATAAAATTGGAACTTGAAAAGGGTTGCTGAAAAAGGAGGAACGATTGTAGCTGCCTAAATTTTCAGCAACCGAAATCCGGCCGGTCCATCCGCCGCGCCCGGCCAGCCCGGCAAACGCGGCGGGCGGGCGGCTCGGACTGCCTATACTTCCAGGCCTATGCAAGCCTGGATACAACACCTGATCGACCTGCTCGCACTGCCCGAGTTCGGGCTCAGCACGGTTTTTATCGTGTCGTTCATTTCTGCCACCTTGCTGCCGCTGGGCTCGGAGCCGGCGGTGTTTGGCCTGGTCAAGCTCAACCCGGCCATGTTCTGGCCCGCCATTTTGGTGGCCACCGCCGGCAACACGCTGGGCGGCGCGCTCGACTGGTGGATGGGCTACGGCGCCCACAAGGTGGCCGACAAGTACCCGCATTCGTCGCACCACGGCCGGGCAGTGCGCTGGCTGCAAAAGCTCGGCCCCAAGGCCTGCCTGCTGGCCTGGCTGCCACTGGTCGGCGACCCGCTGTGCGCGGTGGCCGGCTGGCTGAAGTTCCCGTTCTGGCCCTGCCTGGCCTACATGGCCATCGGCAAATTCGCGCGCTATTTTTTGATGACCGGCAGCCTGATCTGGGCCTTTCCGGGCGTCATCGGCCGCTAAAAACGCTCGCCGGGCAGCAGGTAGCGCCACTGGCCGGACGGCAGCTGGCTGAGCGGCACGCGCCCGACGCGCAGGCGCTTCATGGCCTGCACTGTCAGCCCGACGCTGTCGCACAGGTGGGCGATCTGCCCGGGCATTTCGCCTTTCAGGGCAAAGCGCAGGCGCGCCTCGCTTTGCCAGCTGACCTTGGCCGGAGGCAGCAGCACGCCGTTGTAGGTAAAGCCATGGTCGATACGGTTCAGGCGCTCCAACCCGCCGGGCAAGATGGCGCCGCTGACCTCGACCACCACCTCATGCTCGAGCAGCCGGGCGTCTTCGCGCAGCTTGCGCAGCACGCGCCAGTCGTCGGTGAACACCACCAGGCCGCTGGCCGCCGTGGCCAGCGGCGTGGCCAGCTCCGCGGCAGCAAAGTGCTTTTTCAGCGGCCGGATGCCCGAGCGGTCGGCGGGCGAGCGGTTCGCCAGCGTCAGCAGCTGCGCGGCGGTGGGAATGCCGGCGTCGCCGCTGGCCTGGGCTGCGGCGCGCGATTCGCAGCCCGCCGGCTTGTGCAGCAGCATCGTCACCGACGTCTGCGCCAGCAAGCTGGCCTGCGGGGACAGCGCGACCTGCTGGCCGGCGACCCGGAACTGGGGTTCCTCGACCACCGTGCCATCGACCGTGACAAAGCCGCCCTCGATGTACTGCTCGGCCTCGCGGCGCGAGCAGGCGAGCATTTCGGCCAGGCGTTTGGCAAGTCGTACCGCTTCGGTCATGGCAGCAGGGGTCCTGGTAAGTCCGGTTTAAAAACAACTGATGCTACTGAATAAATAGCTGCCGGGGTCCGCCGGTGTTGCACAAGATGCCAATAACGCGTCAAAACTCGCCCGCGCCTCAGGCGCTGAACAAAAAGTTCATCACGTCGCCGTCCCTGACCACATAGTCCTTGCCCTCGGCGCGCATCTTGCCGGCGTCCTTGGCGCCCTGCTCGCCCTGAAAGGCGATGAAGTCGTCATAGCCGATGGTCTGGGCGCGGATGTAGCCCTTTTCAAAATCGGTGTGGATCACGCCGGCGGCCTGCGGCCCGGTGTCGCCGACATGGATGGTCCAGGCGCGCACCTCCTTGACGCCGGCGGTGAAGTAGGTCTGCAGCCCAAGCAGCGTGTAGGCGCCGCGGATCAGGCGGTTCAGGCCCGGCTCGGTCTGGCCGAGCTCTTCAAGGAACATCTGCCGGTCCTCGTCGCTCATCTCGGCCATTTCGGCCTCCATCTTGGCGCTGATGGCCACCACCGGCGCGTTTTGCGACGCGGCGTAGGCCCTCAGGCGGTCCAGGAAGGGATTGTTTTCAAACCCGTCCTCGGCCACGTTGGCGACAAACATCGCCGGCTTGGCGGTGATCAGGAAAAACTGCTGCAGCAGCGGCAGCTCGTCCTTGCTGAAATCGAGCGTGCGCACCGGCTTGGTGTCGTTCAGCGCCGCCTGGCACCGGTCCAGGATGGCGACCAGCTTGCCGGACTCCTTGTCACCCGAGCGCGCCAGCTTGCCGACCCGGTGCAGGGCTTTTTCCACCGCCGCCAGGTCGGCCAGGCAGAGTTCGGTCTGGATCACTTCGATGTCGTCGATCGGATCGACCTTGCCCGACACATGGATCACGTTGTCGTCCTCGAAGCAGCGCACCACGTTGACGATGGCGTCGGTCTCGCGGATGTGCGCCAAAAACTTGTTGCCCAGGCCTTCGCCGGTGCTGGCGCCGGCCACCAGGCCGGCGATGTCGACGAACTCGACAATCGCCCGCTGCACCTTTTGCGGGTTGACGATGCGCGCCAGCGCCTCCAGCCGCGCGTCGGGCACCTCGACGATGCCCACATTCGGCTCGATGGTGCAAAACGGGTAGTTTTCCGCTGCAATGCCCGCCTTGGTCAGGGCGTTGAACAGGGTGGATTTTCCGACGTTGGGCAAGCCAACGATGCCGCACTTCAAACTCATGACAAACCTTCAAAAACAGGGGAGCCAGTGTATTCGATGCCCGCCCGGTCACTCAAACCGGTAGCTGGCGCCAACCGGCTGGCCGACCTTGAGCACGCAGTCGATGCCAGCCAGCACGATGGCGTTCATGCCGAACGTGACCGCGCCATCGACGCGCCCATCCTGCCGGTAGCCTTGCAGCGTGTCGCCGACCTGCGGGCTGCTCAAGGCCGTGGCCGGGTCGATGTTGGGAATCGGGCAGCGCGCGCACGGCTTGACCGGCCGCAGCCGCACCACGCCCTGCGCCGTGGCGATCTGGACCTGATCAAGCCGGTCTTCGTCATGCGCCATCAGCGCCGGTCCGTTGGCCGGGCTGCCCAGCACGATGTTGGGCCGAAAACGCGCCATGCCGACGGCAGGAACACCTTGGGCCAGCAGCTTTTCGTTGAACTGGTCCAGCGACGCCTGGCTGATGACCAGCACCGGGAAGCCGTCATTGAACTGGTTCAGCGCCTCGATGCCGCCGGTCCAGGCCAGGCTGCTGATGCGCCGGTGCGCCGGGTCAAAGCGCACCAGCCGCGCCGGCGTGCCCAGAAAATCGGTGAACCACTGGGCGGCGATGGCTCCCAGGTCGTAGGCGGCGATGTCTTCGTTCCAGAGCTGCACCCGCGCCGGCGCTTCGGCCTGGTCGAGCGCCACATGCAGCGCCAGCATCCCGGGCGCCCGCAAAATCATCTCGAAATGCCTGAGCTGCGGCTGGACAAGCGCCATGCGCGGCTGTTCGCGCTGCGTCAAAAAGTCACCTTGGGCATCGACCACCATCCAGGCGCGGTCCCACTGCAGCCCGGTTTCCGTCAATAGGGCTTGCTTGACCTGAACACCGGCGCAGGATTTGACCGGGTAGACGGTCAGCTGCGACACCACGGCGGCCAGGTCGCCCGCCACGTCAACAGCCAGCGCAGGCGCCGTGTTCATCAGATGTTGATTCAGTACCATGTTCACAGGTGTCCAGTTCTTGCCTGATTGAGCCGTGCGCGGGTAAATCCAGGCGGCTTGCCCGGTGTCGCGGCTTTGCGCAGCGGCGATTTTGCACTCACTCCTAAAATGCGCCATGGCTAAAATTTTTGACGTCTGTATTCGCGGCGACGGCGTGGTCGGTCGCTCCCTGG